>NZ_JAMXXL010000005.1:0-141338 GCF_024129685.1 Acinetobacter lwoffii
GCAAAGCATTGCTTTGCCCGAGCGCAAGATGAAGGCTGTGCCTGAAGTAAGAGGATAAGCAAAGCACTGCTTTGCCCGAGCGCAAGACGAAGGCTGTGCCTGAAGTAAGAGGATAAGCAAAGCATTGCTTTGCCCGAGCGCAAGATGAAGGCTGTGCCTGAAGTAAGAGGATAAGCAAAGCACTGCTTTGCCCGAGCGCAAGACGAATGTCGTGTCTGAATTAAATATATTGAGTGAGTAAGCTGTGATCCACGTTGTTTTATATGAGCCTGAAATCCCTGCAAATACAGGCAATATCATTCGTTTGTGTGCTAATACAGGAGCGCAGTTGCATCTGGTCAAACCGTTGGGTTTTGAACTGGATGACAAAAAGCTGAAACGTGCCGGTCTGGATTATCACGAATATGCCAATATGCAGATTTGGGAAAATATCGAAGACTGTCTGGCCGATCTGGCAAGTAAAGGCATTGGGCTGGATGCCATCTATCCATTGACCACCAAAGGTTCTGAAACACCGCACACTTCGGATTTAAACCGTCCTGTGGCCTTGTTAATGGGTCCGGAAACTCGTGGTCTGCCTGAATATGTTCGTCTGATGTTTCCGCAAAAGCATTGGATTCGTTTACCGATGGCAGAAAACTCCCGAAGTTTGAACCTGTCGAATGCCACAGCAGTGATTGTGTATGAAGCTTGGCGTCAGCAGGGTTTTAAAACGCTTTAAGCTGATATTTATGATAATTCTAAAAGCTGCCTTTGGGTGGCTTTTTTATTTTGTGTAACGAATAGATAAACTGCTTTTCACTTCGTTGTATGCTTGAATTTATAACTTTATCAAATATAACAAAAGGTGCTGCTTTGAAGCCTCTATTAAAACTTGTCATCGCATGTTGCCTTGGAACTGTTGCGGCTTCCGTGAGTGCGGAAGAGGGCAGTGCCGCCACATCGGCAACAAAGGAAGTTCAGCCCATTACTCAGGCAGAAATACAGCAGGGTTTGCTAAACATGCAGAAACGCTTAGATACGCGTATTGAAAAATGGGGGCAGAGCCTGAATTCAGATGATTTTCAATGGACTTGGCGGGGGCGTAAATTAAAGCCTGCCAAGCGTGAGGAAGTCTGTGATATTTTTCAAGATGTCGTGGATGAAATGTATCAACTGGCCGTCAAGAATAAAGCCCGTTTAGGTCCGGAAGAGCAAAAGTTATTGTCTAATCGCAGTCTGTTTATTGAGAAACTGGGTTATGAAAATAATCGGGTCAATACCCAGATGGGTTTTGATTGCTATCTGCATTAGTAAAATCAAAACATGACAGACATAAAAAAGGCGCATGAAGCGCCTTTTTTATTTGAAGCAAAACGATATTATTTATCGTCAAATTCATTGTGCTGAGGAGCAGGGTGCTTGAAGCCTTTGGTTTTATAACCTAAGTACAAGATACCGCCAAATGCCCAGATCAGACCGTATTTAAGCGAAGCTTCATCGACTTCTAGCCACAGAGCAAAGACTGAAATGAAGCCAAGTAAAGGAACCACGACAAAGTTCATGATCTCTTTGGCACTCTTGGTACGACCATCACGTAATGCATAACGTGAAATCACCGACAAGTTGACGAAACTGAATGCAGTTAAGGCACCAAAGCTGATCAAAGACACCACAAAATCAAGATCCATAAAGCCAGCAGTTAAAGCCACTGCACCAGCGATCAGGATGTTGTATGAAGGTGTATAGTTTTTCGGGCTAATATGACCGAAGATCTTCTTGTTGATTACGCCATCACGACCCATTACATACATCAGACGTGATACACCCGCATGTGCTGAAATACCAGAAGCCATAACTGTCACAATCGCGAAGTAAAGTACGACTGTTTTAAACGCCACGCCACCGACAGCTTGTAAAATATCCGGCTGTGTTGCAGCGATATCTTCAAAGTAAGTTTTTGGATCATTCGGGAAGAAGATCTGCATGAAGTAAGTACTGATGATAAAGATGATACCTGCCAATAATGCAGTCAAGAAAATCGCTTTAGGTAAGGTTTTTTCGGTATCTTTAGTTTCTTCAGCAAGAGAACTTAAGGAGTCAAAACCTGTGAATGAGAAGCACAGTAAGGTTGCACCGGTAATCAGGGCAGCAACAGAAGTAAACTCATTCCAGAATGGCTCTAAACTCCACAGTTGGTACTTTGCATCGACCAGTGTGCCGTCTGCATTTACGCCACCTTCCAGAAGTTGGTAAACCATCCAGGTGAAGTATGCAATGACGCCCAATTGTACGAATACAATCATACTGTTGAAGTTGGCAACAAATCTCGCACCACGAAGGTTAATCGCGGTCATAAAGGCGGTTAAACCAATGACCCAAACCCAATGGTTCATGTCTGGGAAAAGTGCTTCCAGATAAATCACCGCCAGAATGATATTGACCATTGGCGATAACAGGTAATCCAGCAAGGATGACCAACCCACCATGAAACCTACGTTCGGGTGGATGGATTTTTGCGCATAGGTATAGGCCGAACCCGAAGAAGGGTAGCGACGAATCATATGACCATAGCTCAAGGAGGTTAACAAAATTGCAATCAGTGCAAAAATGTAAGAGGTAGGAACGTGGAAGTTACTTTCTTCAGATACCAGACCAAATGTATCAAACAAGGTCATGGGTTGAATATAAGCTAAACCAATAATAATGATGTGCCAGAGTCCCAGCGTTTTTTGCAGTTTAGCTGCCGATTGAGTCCCAGAGATATTAGTCAACGGCGTTATCCTCTTAATCGTTGATCAAGGATCAGTCATATTTATAAGGATCGTTTGAGACGAACGATCCCCCCTACAGTTTTCTATAAAAGTCCGCCAATCTACTTGAAAAGAACGGCTTTTGCTAGCTATTTTTTTGACTTTTGTCCTGCATAAAATGTGCCATTCAAAAAAGAAATCGAATTTTTTCTTATGCAAGATAAAAGCCTGATGCTTAAAAAAACATCAGGCTAGAATTTCGGCTATATTGGCTTATTTTTCAATAATTACCAAGCCTTTTTTAAGATAGATTTTAAATCTTCCAGGGTGGCTTCTTTCGGGTTATAAATGATGGAACCATCATTCAGGGCTTTCTCTGCCACTTCATCAAGCTGGGCTTCAGAAATTTTACCGGTTTCACGTAATGTGCGTGGTAATTTAGTCAGACTATAAATCCGGTCACGCATGGTCATAATCGTGGCAATGGTTTTGTCAGCACGTAGATGTGCTGGTGTTTGTGCATAAATATCAGCACCGGCTAAAGGCAGGAGCAGATCTGCAATTTTGTCACCATTGACTTCTTTGTTGTATTCCAGCACATAAGGCAGGAATAAGTTCATGCATAAACCATGCGGCAGGTGTGCCACTGCACCCAATGAATGCCCCAGTGAATGTACAATGCCGACCATTGAATTGGAAAAGGCAATTCCCGCCATAGTCGATGCCTGTGCCAGTTCCAGACGGCCTTGCGCATCGGCAGGATTGTCCAGCACATTAAAGAGATGGGCACTGATCTTCTTAACTGCTGCAGTCGCATAAGCATCCGAAATTGGATTGGCTGCCATGCAGGTATAAGCTTCAACCGCATGGGTCATCGCATCCATTGCGGTCATGGCGGTTAAATGCGGCGGCAAGGTCTGGGTCATGCGGGGATCCAGAATTGCAGCATGCGGCATCAGATAATAAGAGGCGAACGGCATTTTGACGTTCTTTTCAGTGTCCGACACGACAGCGACCATGGTCACTTCTGAACCTGTACCAGACGTGGTTGGAATCACAAAGAACGGTTTCAGCGGTTTAGGCAGGTTATGTGCACCCGAATATTTCAGCAAGTCATCACCGCCTTCGGATACCAGAATATTGGTCGCCTTAGAGGTATCAATGACTGAACCACCGCCCACGGCAATGATCGCATCACAATGATTTTCGCGATACAGTTTTGCTGCACTGCGTACTGTACCCAAGCTAGAGTCGGGTGGTACGTCATCAAAAATCGCTACAATTGCAGCATCCGCCATTTCAAATGCAGCTTCAATCGGTGCCAGCAAATTGTTGGCACGGACGCCTTTGTCAGTAATGATGAGCGGACGTTTGGCCCCCAAAGTCGCAAGTTCAAACGGAATATGTTCTAACGCGGCATGACCGGCAATCACTTTGACCGGACAGAAAAATTCATAATAAGGTTTAGCCATGTTATACACTCCGTTTCAAATAGGATTGAGCGATTTTTAGATAAATACTGCTCGCTTCGCTTAGTTTTTCTTTTAGGCTCAGATTGCTTGGATATTCTTTCACTGCCAGTTGTGCCACCATTTTCGGCAAAATCAGCGCTTCCATTTTATTCAGGCAGCGTACCAGACGAATGGCATTGGAAATATCGCCATCAGCAATCATACGGTCATTGGCAAAAGCCTGTGAGGTGCTTTCCTGAAAAGAAAACACCAAAAAGGCATGGTGCAGATGTTTAAAGGTAATGATCAAATCAGGTGCTTTTTCCAGATTTTTGACCAGTTCCAGTTGTTTGTCCTCAGTGACCCGCGCCACAAAGGCTGGGCCATGCGGAAAAACTTTCATGGAAAGAGTAAAATTTTCTGGAAAATGGGCCACTTCCTGTTTGATTTCTTTATCCACCTGACTTGCCATGACCAGACCTCGGCCAATCACATCCATCATGAGTTTGACATAGGCAAGCTGCAAAGCGGGTTTTACGGATTTAGTCGCAATCACGTGATGATCCCTATCTCAATATTATTAGTTTAGAGTAAATACTCTAATTTATTTGGGGTTGAAATGCAAAGGCTTTATCTTTGCTCGACAGTTATTTGCTTAAAGTACCCGCTGTGGCGCAAAGTTTCAATAATTTCAGTGCACAACTGGCTAAACTGGGGTGGTTGTTCGAGCAGGTCACTCATGCGTACCATTTCCAGTCCTGCATAGCCACAAGGATTGATGGTGTTGAATCCGCTCAGATCACAATCCAGATTTAGGGACAGACCATGGTAGCTACGGCCTTTGCGAATTTTAAAACCGAGTGAGCCGATTTTACGTTCAGCCACATATACACCAGGTGCATCCGGTTTGGCATAGGCATCAATACCATATTTTTTTAGCAAATCAATCATCAGGTTTTCAGCATAAGACACCAGGGTGCGCACATTCCAGCCCAGACGATTCAAGTCAAACATGAAGTAAGCCACCAATTGACCGGGACCATGCCAGGTCACCTGACCACCACGATCGGTCTGAATCACCGGAATATTGCTTGGTATTAAAATATGTTCCGGTTTGCCTGCCTGACCTTGAGTCAGTACATCCTGATGTTGCAAAATCCACAATTGATCCGGGCTATGTTCATCACGGGTTTCCGTAAATGTTTTCATTTCCAGAAAACGATCTTCATAAGATGTGAGGTCGTGATATTGACGAATGATCAGCTCGGGCTTTTGCAGCACATCAGTCACAGGAAGTGTCCTTAGTAATTATAAAAAACTGGTCATAATTATAATGATTTCGGCATGAAATAGGGGTGAGATCAGCAATATTTCATGGGTATCTTAGCGCTGTATAGGTATAAAAAAAACACGCCCGGAAGCGTGTCTTTTGTATTTTCGATTACAGTGCTGTTTTAATTAGCGGGCAAGCGGCCAAATCTGCATATACTGCATGCACCTGTTCCAGTTCCAAAAAGCGCAGTTGTGCGGTAATGGAATGGTATTTTCCAGTACGTGATGGCGTAATACTGACGCTATCACCTTCAAAATCTGGAAAATGTTTCAGAAAAATGTCGATGACAGCATGACGCAATTCATCGCCCGCAAGGCCAATCAGTTTAATCGGATAATCCATAGGGAAAACCCAAAGATGTTCTTGAAGTTCACGAGATGGTGTACGGTCTAACATGGTAGTCCCCCTGATTTGAAACGCCTGCAATCATGCAGGCGTTTGGGTTTGTCTTGGCTACTTAAAATGGAGACTGATGATCAAATTTCAAGTCTCCAGAATAAGCATCAAATTTTAATCATTCTCAAGGAATGAACGTAAGTGTTCTGAACGTGATGGATGGCGAAGTTTACGCAGCGCTTTCGCTTCAATCTGACGAATACGTTCACGTGTTACGTCAAACTGTTTGCCCACCTCTTCCAAAGTATGGTCAGTCGGCATGTCGATACCAAAACGCATTTTTAGGACTTTGGCTTCACGTTCAGTCAGGTTTTCCAGAACTTCACGTGTTGCTTCTTTCAGGCCTTCAGACGTTGCCGCATCAATTGGTGACGTGATGTTGCTGTCTTCAATGAAGTCACCCAGATGTGAATCTTCATCATCACCGATCGGTGTTTCCATCGAAATTGGTTCTTTGGCGATTTTCAGTACTTTACGTACTTTAACTTCGTCCATTTCCAGACGTTCGCCCAGTTCTTCAGGAGTCGGTTCACGACCCATTTCCTGTAGAAGCTGACGAGATACACGGTTGATCTTGTTGATCGTTTCAATCATGTGTACCGGAATACGAATGGTACGTGCCTGATCCGCGATCGAACGAGTAATCGCCTGACGAATCCACCAAGTCGCATAAGTCGAGAATTTATAACCACGACGGTATTCAAACTTGTCTACGGCTTTCATCAGACCGATGTTACCTTCCTGAATCAGATCCAGGAATTGCAAGCCACGGTTGGTATATTTCTTCGCAATCGAAATGACCAGACGTAAGTTCGCTTCAACCATTTCTTTCTTGGCACGACGTGCTTTGGCTTCACCGACAGCCATACGTTTGGCAATGTCTTTAATACCTTTTACATCAAGACCAAGCTCTTTCTCGATATCGGCAATTTTTTGCTGGAAGGCCAATACGTCTGGACGTACTTTTTCCAGATAAGCTTTCTGGTCTGCAGGTGTTTTCGCAATCTGCTCATCTAACCAGGCTGGATTCGATTCCTGACCCGGGAAGCTGGTACGGAACTGGGTACGATCCATACGGCCACGACGTACTGCATAGCGCATCACTTCACGTTCTGCACCACGAATCTGGTCATGGGTACCACGAATCATTTCAGAAATGATATCAAATAGACGCGGGGTAAATTTGAACATCATGAATACAGTTGCAAGTGCCTGCAAAGCTTCTTCAGCCTGTTTGCTGTCACGACCATGTTTTTCAATAGTTGCTTTGGTATTCAGCCACGCATTTTCCAGTTCAGTAAAACGCGCTTTAGCAATTTCAGGATCTGGACCAGAATCTGCTTCTGATTCATCATCAGAATCTGCTTCTTCTTCCTCTTCATCATCGTCCAGTTTTACATCTTTGGTCGATTTTTTCGAGTCAGTCTCATCTTCAGCAAGAACCGCTTCTTCTTCTAGAACTTCAGGAATTTCTTCATCTGATTCAGGATCTAAATAACCTGATAAAAGGTCAGCAAGACGGCGTTCACCCGCTTCATAATCTTTGTATTCTTGCAGTACCACTTCTACCGCATTCGGCCAGTAAGCAATCGAGTGCAAAACATCACGAATACCTTCTTCGATGCGTTTTGCGATGCTGATTTCGCCTTCACGAGTCAGAAGTTCTACTGTACCCATCTCACGCATATACATACGTACAGGGTCAGTGGTACGGCCTGGCTCGTTTTCTACCGAGGCAAGTACGGCTGCAGCTTCTTCTTCTGCAACTTCATCCGCCGCTTCTGCAGTATCTTCGAACATCGTATCATCAGATTCAGGCGCGCGATCATGTACCGGAATACCGACATCATTCAGCATCTGAATGATGTCTTCAATCTGCTCGCTTTCTGTGATGGAGTCCGGCAGATGATCGTTAACCTCAGCGAAGGTTAAATAACCTTGTTCTTTGCCTCGGCTAATCAGAGCCGCTACTTGAGAAGTAGGGGAAGTCATATCGCTCATCTTTTGCTTACTCTTCGTTGAATCTGTGGCAGTAAAAAACCGTACAATGCTGCACGATTTAAGCTCGTTAAATTTAGTGAATAGCCTACATATTTCATCAGGGAATTCAGCATGAAAGCTGTCTGATAAAATATTTAAAATGAAATTCAGTAATTTAAGATGGGGGTGAATTTGTTGTTTTCAAGTTCATCCCATGCGTGTCTGTTTATGACTCAAAAAGGAGAATCAAAAAACATAAGCACGCAGGGTGGATTATATCATGGCACACAATTGAGACAGAAAAAACCCCTAATTACAAATTAAAAATACGAAAATCCAAATAAAACTTGACTTGTTATTTTAGGCACGATAAATAGCGCTTAAATCCTTTTACATTTTTCACTCATGAGGAAGTTTTAGTGTCTTCTACAGATTTTGAACTAGATGATAACTTCGGTGAAGATGATGTTAATTTCGATGAGGCTTCTAGCAAGCTCAGTGCTAAAGAGTCGTTGGAAAAACGTCGTCTGATCGATGATCTGCTGACCCAACGTCGTTTAGAGCGCGAACTCAAAGATTTTGACTATGACTTCGACGATGACGACGATTTTGATGACGAAGATTAACGAATTCGGATTTAGCATAGCCTGAATAAATGCTATGCTAAACCTTTCGGTTTTCTAAGTTTGGATGTTAGATGAGTGCTTTAGATTTAGACCTGTTGAGTGAATATCTAGATGGTGACCAAAATGAACATGGTCTAGATTTCGCGGCAACCCATGGTTTCTTATGTGCTATTGCAGTAGGCCCAAAATTCGACAAATGGTTAGACGAACTTTTTGATAGTAATCAAAAGAAAGTGCCTGTAGAAATCATCACTCAGGTGCAAGCATGGTTAGAGTCTATTCGTCAAAGCTTAGCCAATGAAGAAGGGATTACGTTCCCGTTTGAAATTGAAGAAGCAGATACTGAATCAAGCTTGGGTGACTGGAGTGTGGGCTTTGTAGACGCCATGTTCCTAAACGAAGACGCTTGGTTTACTGAAGAATTTGAAGAACAACTGGTGGATTTAACCCTGCCAATCATGGTCTTCAGCGGCATTGATGATGAAGATCCACAAATGGAAACTTTCCGTCGCAATGGCCAGTTAATGGATGAACTTGCAGAAGAAATTCCAGAAAACTTAAATGAATTGTATCTGATGTATCACACTCCAGAATAATTCATAAAAAAAGCACCGCAGGGTGCTTTTTTTAGCTTTGGTCTTTTTGCATCTTTGAGAGCTGCTCGATCCTATTTTCTTTCCAAGCCTGTACGCTTGGCCAGACTATAGCGTGCATAAGCATTGTAGGCGATATGGAACAGTAAGGCATGTAAGGCAATACTTGCAGCCACCAGGAATGAATTTGTTCCTCTTCCTGTATAGGTGATGGTTCTATAAATCTCATCTGTCTGCGGGTTCATCCAGATGACCACTACTAAAAAGATAAACCCGAATGTCATGGCAATTATAGTGGAGCCCCAGACCAGTTTGCTTTTCTCTTGCTGAGTCGGCAAACGAAGTTCTTTCTTAACAAAGTATCGGGCACTGAGAAAGGCAGAAGCAATCAGGGCAGGAATCAGCAGAATGGCGCCCAGATTGAATACATAGATGAATATGCCTACCAATAGAACCAAGGTCAGATAAACGGTGGCAAAATATTTAAGATAATGCGACATCGTTTTAATCTCCTTAAGGGATCTTCCTCAGGATGGACGATTTTTACGCTGCTGTCTACGGTAGAAAATCCAGATAATAATTACCGCAACAATGGCAATAATCACATAACTGACTTTACTGAAAATTTGCTGCATCAACTGCTGGTTTTCGCCAAAATAAAATCCGACACAGGCCAAAAATGTAGTCCAGATGATGGTTCCAAGTGCGCTATAGAACATAAATTTCCAGAAGGGCATATGACTCATGCCGGCAGGAATGCTGATCAGCGAGCGGACGGCAGGAATCATGCGGCCAAAAAACACAATCCGGTGACCATAATGCTCAAACCAACTGAGTGATTTTTTCACATCCTCTGATTTAATAAATAAATATTTGCCATAACGATCGACAAATTTAAAAATAGAATCATGGTTAAATTTATAGCCAATCCAGTATAGCAAGGCGGCTGCTAGTAGAGAGCCGATACAGCCGGACATGATGACCCCGAAGAGTATTAACTCGCCCTGAGAGGCGGAATAGCCCGCGGAAGGCATAATAATTTCGGAAGGGATTGGCGGGAAGACATTATCCAGGAACATGAGCAGGGCAATGCCCCAGTAGCCCAGTTGCTCCATGACGGAAATAATCCATTCGGTCAGATTCATATGATTGGCAAAATAAAAAATACTGCCTGTATCCTAAGCAGTATTTTTTGTGCGGTAAAGTCTTGGAATATAAATGATCAGACAGAATCAGCTATGTGTCAGGGTATAAATATAAACTTTACGTAAGAAATAGGCCAAGCAGATCGGCAAAATACTCAACAGGATAAAATGCATGATGCTGGTATTGATATGGTAACCAATGAACAGCGCCAAGATTGCGCCAATAATGGTTCCCAAGATAACGACGAACAGATGTGACTGCTGTTCAAGCTCTTCAGAAATTTGATGAAGTCGTTGCAGCTTTATATTTTCTTTTGGTTGAAATTGAACCAGATTGTCTGAATCTCGAGCAAGTGAGCCTGCCATTTTATATTCCTTTTCAAGTAAAAATTTCAGTTAATAATGAAAGACTTAGCTTGTAAATCACCGTATCATTAGACTAACAATCTTGTTTGGAAAAAAATGAGGTTCTTGGTAAGGAATTGGTAAGAGTTTTATTACTGTTGTGATTTTTATGTAAACAAAAAACCCTCCGAAGAGGGTTTTTATATATTTCATTACAAAAGGCCAAATTAGAGGCGTTTGCGTTTTGCTGCTAAAATTTGTGATTGACGCATACGGAAACCTTCTTTTTGTTTCTCCGAGGTTTTGTCAATACAGTACACACAAGAGACACCATGTTCATAACTTGGGAGGGCAACTTCTTCTGGAAGTAAAGGCCAGCCACACGCATGACACTTGGTGTTTTGGCCTTCTTCAACACCGTGCGTTACGGCAGTACGACCATCAAACACGAAGCATTCACCTTCCCACATGCTTTCTTCAGCCGGGGTTTCTTCCAGGTATTTCAAAATACCGCCTTTCAGGTGATAAACTTCAGTGAAGCCTTCTTGAAGAAGTAAAGAGGTTGATTTTTCACAACGAATACCACCTGTACAGAACATCGCAATCTTCTTGTCTTTGTGCTGTTCCAGATTATTTTTCACGTATTCAGGGAATTCGCGGAAGCTTTCAGTTTTCGGGTCAATTGCACCTTTGAAAGTGCCGGCTTTGTATTCGTAATCGTTACGTGTATCGACCAGAATCACGTCATCACGTGCAATCAGTTCGTTCCATTCTTTTGGATCAAGATAGTGACCGACTAAATCACGCGGTTTTACTTCCACGCCTAAAGTCACGATTTCTTTTTTTAATTTAATTTTCATCTTACGGAATGGCTTTTCAGAACTGTCAGATTCTTTGTATTCCATTTCGTTAAAACCTTCATTTAGAAGGAACTGGTGAATTTGATCAATCGATGCACGGTCGCCTGCAACCGTACCGTTAATGCCTTCACCTGCCACAATTAGAGTACCGCAAAGGTTGATGGATTTTACCAGGTCCAAAAGACGTTGCTGAAGATCGGCAGGATCTTGAACTTCTTTGAATTGATAAAGTGCGGCAACAACCCAACCAGTCGTCGCTTGCTGTTCTACAGGTGCAAGCTGTTCTACAGTAGCGTTCATGGAATACTCCAACGTAGCATGATATTTGAAAGGCGCACATTTTAGCTTGATTCGAGTGAATAAGCGAGTAAAACGCAAGTCTTTTAACAGGCTTCAATTCATGAGGGAGAGCGTGTATAGTCATGCCCGACCCAGGATTTTGTGCAGTGATGCAGATACTGAAATTTGCAGTATCTTTGGAGTGTGTTTTGAGTTCAGATCGTCGTATTGCGTCTTTAACCCCATGTGCAGGGCGTTGTTCGACCGTATTTGGTGATGCGGTATGTCGTGGTTGCCGCCGTTTTAATCATGAAGTGATTCACTGGAATACGTATAGTGCCGAGCAGCATCGAGCTGTGTGGCAACGCCTGGATGCACAGCTGGATCAGATTCTGGTGCCGCTGTTACCGCATGCCGATCTTGTCAAAGTGCAGGCCTTTGTGCTGTCGAAACGGGTGCGTTTGCGTGATGATGCTTCCAAAGGGCGCAAGTTGTATCATGCTTTAAAGTTGTGTGAAAAAAATCGGCATTTTACCGACGATAGTGGTTTGGGCATCCATTATAAGCAGGTGCGTCCGTTGTGGGATGAGTTTGAGCGCCGGATCTTGGCCTTGGCTACTGCCAGTTATGATCTGGCTTTTCTGCGGGCAGACGGTATCAGTCAGCATCTGATTCATATACAAGAGGAGGATTAAGTCCTCTTTTTTTATGCATAAAAATAACAATAGCTGAGGGGTGGCATGAATATTAGTGAATATTTTTTATATTGTCTGGCTGTTGTGGTGATGATCGCTACACCTGGCCCAGTGATGTTGCTGGTTGCTAGCGCCGGTTTAAAAGGTGGCTATACGGCAGCTTTAAGAACCATTTTTGGTACCAATTTTGCCTCCCTAGTTTTAATTGCTTTATCTATATTAAGTTTGAAAGGTTTGCTGGTTATCAATGCGCAATGGCTAGATACGATCAAGTTACTGGGCTGTTTATATATTGGCTATCTAGGCTGGCAGATTTTCCGTGAAGTTATTTTTAAGCAGCAGGAGCAAGCTCAGGAGAATCTAGTTCCTGTGCATGGTGGTTTTCGACAAGGTTTTTTGGTTGGTATTTCTAATCCGAAGGACATTATTTTCTTTGCGGCTTTTTTCCCGCAGTTTATCGGGATTACTCCTGATCTTGATTTAAGTTTAATTATTTTGACTTTGAGCTGGATTCTCCTGGATTTTCTGACTTTGTCTGTGGTGTATTTGGGTTTCAACCACTTATCCCATTCTCGACTCTATCCACATTTGCTGGCATTGTGCGGCATGATTCTGCTCATGATTGCAGGGTACGGAATTTATCAAATCCTGATTTAAAAATGTACAGCATACTTGGACTGTTCCTGCCTGGCATATCCTGCAAAAATCATGCTAAGGTGAAATCAAATAAAAATTGAACAGATTAGCATGTCCAGAACAGTACCATCGCCAGATCGTCCATTTTCCCCGCTGTTATTTATTCAACCTGCTGTGATTCAAATTCTTCAAATCATTGGGCTGGCGCTGATCGCTGTCAGTATCGTGTATCTGCTGGCAGCAAACTGGTGGATGTTGCCCAAATTTGTCCAGCTGTTTATTCCTCAAATTTTATTGCTGGGTTCAGCATTGCTGAGTGTGCGTTTCACTGCGCGGGAAAAGTTAAGACAAAGTCTGGATACTGTATCGGGTCTAATGCTGGGCTTAAGTCTGGCCGTGATTGGACAGATTTATCAGACTGGTGCTGACAGTTATCAGTTATTTCTGCTTTGGGCTTTGCTGTTGCTGCCTTGGCTGTATCGGCCGAATATTGGGATCTTTGCATTATTTTGTGTGGTCAGCCAGTTAGCACTCTATTTTTATTTTAAACAAAGCTTTTGGCTGGTGCGTGCTGAAACTCTTTATCTGCTCGGTCTGAATCTGTTGACCGGGCTAAGTATGATCTATGCCTTACGTTATTATCCGGTTTTGCGCTATCTGTTTATCGCTGTCGTGGTGCTTATTTCAGTAGTAAGTATGTTCCGGTTTATCGACTCGGATTCGATCTGGTATTTGGCTTCGGTGCTGGTTCTGCCTATTTTATTCAGTGTTTATTTCTATACCCGAAAGCAACAGCTTGAAACCAGTTTGCTTGTTGCAGGACTGGCCCTGAGTTTTAGTGTTCTCATTTTTGATCTCACTCAGCAATATTTACAGGATTCTGCCGCTGGCTTATTGATACTAGCTTTGCTGATATTCAGCTGGTTCGCAGCTATTACAGGTCTGCTGATCAAGCTGTTGCCCAAGAGCCGGTTTTCGGTCATTCCATTGGCTCTGGGCGCGTGGATTGCTGGTGTGATCTTGGCCATGCTGTTGCTGACCTATTGGAAAAGTTTTTCGATTCTGATGGGAATCATTTTTATCGCAGTCGCCTGGTGGTTGATTCGTAGCAAGCCCTCAGTTTTTATGCGGCAATTGGCTTATTGTTTATGGGTTTGCGGTCAGGCCGCGGTATTGATTCATACTCAATTACTCACAGAGAGTCTATTGCTAATCTGGCTGATACAAGTCGGCATTACGCTGCTGACTATCATGAGTCGTATGCATTGGCTGGTGGTGCTGTTGCAGTTGTTACTTGCACATATACTGGGAATTGCAGTTCTGGTCGACCAACATGCATTTTTTCAGGATCAGCGCCTGCTGACGTGGATCATGCTGCTGAATTACAGCATTCTGACAGGAGCTTTGCTTACTGCGAGATACTGGCTCGCTTCAGCTTATGCCAAAAGCATGAATTTATGGATGATTAGTATTTTGGTGGTGACGGCTATTTTTCAATGTTTACTGCAATTTGGTGTGGCTCAGCAATTGCAGCCACGCGGTATAGATGAAGCCATTATTTTCTATATTTTGCCAGCTTTCTGGCTATTGAGTTTTGTCGGGATTCATCTCAAGCAATTTTCACGAATTCAACTCTGGCTCATTCCTGCTGCGGGAATTCTGCTGATTGCATTGGGTTACTTTGAAATTTTTATCATTTTAGTGTTTATGGCTTGGGCCATGGTGAATCAACAACGATTGATGCAAGCCTTGACCATTTTGCTACTGATCTTCTGGTTATGGCTGCTGTATTACAATCTGGGACTAAGTTTTTTATTTAAAAGTGTCAGTATTTTTGCCTCAGGTGTGCTGGTGTTGCTTTTGGCTTATGTGTTGAGTTCACCGAAGTTCCAGCTGAAAGCAGGAGTGGTCTCATGATGAAAAAGTTTATGGCACTGCATCTTAGTATTTTTAGCATTGCCTTATTTGCGGGTTTAATCATCCAGCATGAATGGCATCTGGCAAAAAGTGACAGTATCTTTGTCGAGTTGGCACCTGTCGATCCGCGTTCGATCCTGCAAGGAGATTATATGGCACTGAACTATGATCTGCATTTTAGCGCAGTGGCAGCGGAGAATGGTTCCGAACAGCCAGTTTCTGACATCAGGACTGAAGATTTTAAAAATCAATCCAATGTGATGAGCTATGTACAGCTGGATCAACAGCGCAGAGTTATCAAAACCAGTTTTGATCGAAGTGCACTCAATCAGTCGGAACGTTCAGCCCGATTAATTCTGAAAAACCCACGCAATACTTTTGAGGCTTTGTATCCTGCTGCCAACAGTTTCATGTTCGCCGAGGGGCTGGAGCCGTGTTATCGTAACGCCAAATTTGTAGAGCTGAAGGTGAAGGAAAATGGTGAGGCCTTGTTATTTGATTTGCTGGATCAACAATTAAAACCTTTAAACTGTGAAAGCTCTAAAAGCTGGCGAGAGGGCAGTTAAACAGGGCAATATTCCAGTATTAAAAAAGCCCGCGATGTGCGAGCTTTTGGGTATCTGGTCTGATCAGCTTATGCGACTTGTACCGGAATACAGTTGGCAGTGTGGCTGACTGTATTGTTTGGGTTAGCATAAACTAAGCGAGGCTGATGGGCATTCGCTTCAGCTTCAGTGAAATCGCCAAAGGTTGCAATAATCACGATATCGCCTACATCGGCTTGATGCGCAGCGCCACCATTGACTGAAATGATGCCTGAATTGTCTTCGCCACGAATTGCATAAGTTGCAAAACGTTTACCATTGGTCACGTTCCACACATGAATTTCTTCGTATTCACGAATGCCAGCCAAATCCATCAAAACGCCATCAATTGCACATGAACCTTCATAGTGTAGTTCTGCATGTGTAACGTGAGCGCGGTGAATTTTGCATTTTAATAAACGAGATAGCATGGCTAGCGTCCCCTGAGTTGACCTAAGAGTTTGATCATTTGGTTAAATCAATCTTGCTTGCTGTATGGTGAACAATCGAGCAAACGCATTTTGCGCTTAAATAAACTTTCTGGCAAGCGGAATTGTCCAGCAATTTTTGAATGTTTAGTTCGGCTTATATGCGTTGATTTGATTCATGGCTTGCTGTACTTCACCGTTCACCAGCATTTTTGTGCGGGCGAGAGCATGGGAAATCGCATCATCCATTAAGTTCTGTTCGCTGCTAGGTGCTTTACTGAGCACATGACCGGAAACACGGTCTTTGGCACCAGGATGACCAATTCCAATACGCAGGCGATGGAAGTTTGAACCAATATGCGGAACGATATCGCGTAGACCATTATGACCACCGTGACCACCGCCAGTTTTCAGGCGAATGATACCAGGATTCATGTCCAGTTCATCATGGGCAATCAGGATCGATTCAGGTGCGATATTGTAAAATTTGGCGAAAGGAACAACACTTTTACCGGAAAGGTTCATAAAGGTTGTCGGTAGAAGAAGACGGACGTCTTGACCTTCGATATTGCCACGACCGCTAAATCCATTGAATTTTGGGTCTTTTTTGAGGGTAATGCCATATTGGTCTGCAAGGCGTTCTACGAACCAGAAGCCTGCATTATGGCGGGTTTGGGCATACTCAGAACCTGGGTTACCCAAACCAACAATCAGTGAAATATTTGACACTAATTACACCATTAACACTTATGCGCGTTTGAAGTCAGCGTGCATTGGTGTGTTTTTAGCTGGGTGACGTTGTAACGCTTGGATTTTCACGCTTTCAACTTTACCGTCTACATCAATTTCGATAACTTCTTCAAAGAATGAATTGTTTTCTAAGAATTTAACAAGCTGACGAAGCTCAACAGTAATTGCTACAGGAGCAGCTTCACCACCGTAGATGATTGCAGGAACTTTAGCTTGAAGACGAAGGCGGCGGCTCGCACCTTTCCCTTGAACTGCTTCTTCACGTGCTGCTGCGTTTAATACGAAGTTTGCCATGATAGACATCCTATTTAAGTTAAATGAACCAGACTTGCGACCAGTCTGGTGAGTAAAAGCCCTACTAAATGGCAGGGCTTTGAAAATTCAGCGCTCTATTATAGATAAGAATCGAACATTGCGCTAATAGATTCTTCGTTGTTAATACGACGAATCGTTTCGGCAACCATGCTGGCTACTGAAACCTGGCGAATCTTGCCCAGTGCTAAAGCTTCATCAGAAAGAGGAATGGTATCAGTCACAACCAGTTCATCAATCACAGAATTCTTTAAGTTTTCAATCGCTTTACCAGAAAGTACTGGATGCGTTGCATACGCAACAACCTTGCGAGCACCGAAAGTTTTCAATGCATCGGCAGCTTTGCAAAGCGTACCAGCAGTATCTACCATGTCATCGACGATGACACAATCACGATCTTTTACATCGCCAATCAAATGCATCACTTGTGATTCATTCGCTTTTTGACGACGCTTATCGATGATTGCAAGATCGATATCGCCCATTTGTTTCGCAACAGCACGTGCACGAACGACACCACCGACGTCAGGTGAAACCACCATCAGGTTGTGATGCGATTGTTGACGCAAGTCAGCAAGTAGCGCTGGTGTACCGTAGATGTTGTCTACAGGGATATCGAAGAAGCCTTGGATCTGGTCAGCGTGCAAGTCGATCATCACAACACGGTCAACGCCTACAGTAGTGAGCATGTCTGCTACAACTTTTGCAGTAATTGGAACACGTGCTGAACGTGGACGACGGTCTTGACGAGCATAACCAAAATAAGGAATCACGGCAGTAATACGACCTGCACTTGCACGACGCAAAGCATCAGCCATTACTAAGATTTCCATCAGGTTATCGTTAGTTGGGGCACAAGTAGGTTGTACGATAAATACGTCTTTACCACGAACGTTTTCAGTAATCTCGACAGCAATTTCACCGTCAGAGAACTGACCTACAGAGGCAGCGCCTAGAGGAATATGTAAGTGACTTACGACTTTTTGAGCGAATTGTGGATGCGCAGATCCACTAAAAACGACAAGATTGGGCATGAAGCACCCTTGGCGGTTGGGATATATGGGAATAGATGGCAGGGGTAGCTGGATTCGAACCAACGGATGCCGAGATCAAAACCCGGTGCCTTACCACTTGGCGATACCCCTAATGCGGCAGAACTTTAATATTTTTGCGGTAAAGTGTCAAGGTAAATTAACAGTCTTACAGCAAATGAGTGCTCTGTCTTTTTTCGAGAAAATGGCAGGGGCGGCTGGATTCGAACCAACGGATGCCGAGATCAAAACCCGGTGCCTTACCACTTGGCGACGCCCCTAAATTTGATGAACTGTAAGATGGCAGGGGTAGCTGGATTCGAACCAACGGATGCCGAGATCAAAACCCGGTGCCTTACCACTTGGCGATACCCCTAATACAGTACATCTACAGGTGAAGAATGGCAGGGGTAGCTGGATTCGAACCAACGGATGCCGAGATCAAAACCCGGTGCCTTACCACTTGGCGATACCCCTATTTACACTTTAAACTGAACTAAAGGTGATTCTTGTAAACTGTTGACCAAGTAAGCTTTACATGGTGCATTTGCAAGAATATCTTCGATATTCAGATTTTCAGTGATTTCAATAAACACACAAGCACCTGTACCTGTAAGCTTTGCTTTTCCGAACTGGTCGAGATATTGCATTGCTTCATCGACTTCAGGATATAAGCTTCTTGCCAGTGGCTCAAAGTTATTTCCAAAATCAGATGGCGTTTCCTGATAGGCGCAAAATTTAGAGCTCTTCGTGTCTCTTGTCAATGCTTTTTGCGAAAAAAGCAGTTGAGTGCTGATAAAACAATCAGGTTTTAACACAATGAATTTTTTTTGATCTAAGTCTATGAATGTTAAGTGTTCGCCAATGCCTTCGGCCCAGGCATTTTTGCCATGCACAAATATTGGCACATCTGCGCCTAGCTTGACCCCGAGTTCTGCCAGTTGTTCAATATTTAAACCGCACTGCCAGAGTTGGTTCAGCACAATCAGGGTCGTCGCGGCATTGGAAGAGCCGCCACCGAGACCTGCACCCATCGGGATATTTTTTTCCAGACGAATTTTTAGTCCAGAGAGCGTCTTAGCATAGGGCTTCAACAACTGTATCGCCCGATAGATTAAATTCTGTTGCAGATCCACTGAGGCCAGACCTTCTATCTGAATCGCATCATCAGCACTTTGTTCAAACTCCAGCCAGTCATATAGGTCAATCAGCTGAAAAATACTTTGCAGCTCATGATAGCCATTTTCACGGCGACCGGTGATATGTAAAAACAAATTCAGTTTAGCAGGCGAGGGAACACGAATCATCATGGGCTGGAATCAGGTCAATTAACGGTTTTCAATGATCATTGTAATACGGTTTTCTGCACCATTTCCAAGTGACTGCTTTAAAATCAAACGGTTTGGCATTTTGGCCTGCGCATTATAATTGAGATCGACCGTCCAGCCCTGTTCGATAATCTGGTTAATTCGCTGTGTATCGTCTTTTTGTAATTTGGCAGTCGTGGTAGCAGGGCGGGCTTGTACCCAATCGACTAAATAACTGATCGGCGCTTGCCAGCCGGTTGCACGTTGCAGTAATTCTTCGGCACTGGCTGCCTGAATCACACCGGTTTTTGCGCTGTTTAAGGTCACTTGTCCCGGTGTGCCAGAAATCTGGGTTTTACCGACGCCTAAGATACCGCTGAGCTCAATATCGAATTCTTCCTGCTGTTGTACCCAGGTAAAGAATGCGCTGCCAGTCTGTTGAGGGGTACGAACGCCAATTTTACCTTGCAGCTGAAATTGATTCTCTGCCTGTACAGACGGGGTGGCAGGCGCTTGAGGCCTGATCATCTGCTGACAGCCAGTTAAAAATAAAGCAGTGGCTGCAAAGGCACAGCAGCCCAATTGGCTCAAATTGCGCATAAATTAATTAACTCGTTTTGGTTTGTGGTGCTAACAATAGCGAATTAAGTTGTTTCAATTCTGGGTCATTTGGATGGTTTTGTTGTAATTGTTGTAACACTTGGTGGAATTGTTGTAGATCACCTTTCATGTACAAGGAACGGGCATAACGCACGCCAATCTTCACATTCGGATTCAATTGATAGGCTTTGTATAACACATCCGCAGCTGTGGTGAAGTCATTCTGTAAATAACAGATATAACCATAGGTATCCAGAATCGATGCCTGTTCTGGTGCATATTCTAGTGCCTGTTCGACATAGCGGCGTGCTTCTTCGAGGCGACGGTTTTGCATCGCCAGGGTATAGGCATAGGCATTCAGATAGGTCGGACTGTTCGGTTCAATTTTAAGTAAAGTGCTGAGTAGTTCATCCAGCTTGACGCGATCCTGATGGGGATCCAGCAACAGAACTTGCGAATAGACCAGTTCAGGGTCATCCGGCAGGTTTTTGCTGGCTTCTTCCAACAGGCGAATCGCAGCTTTTTTATTCTGCATGCGCGTCAAAATATCCGCCTGAGCTAGATAGAGGAAGCTGGCATGTTGTGGATAATTCACCCTTTCCTGGGTTAAGAAACGCAGCGCATCATGCAGCTTATCCTGCTGGGCGAAAATCGAGATCATGTTGCGACGTGAGACGGTGTAAAGACTGCCATCGACCAGACGATAATAAGCTTTCGCCGTTTCATAATGCTGTTTGCGTTCTGCATTCACCGCCAAGTAATAATAGGCTTCGTTTTGATATTGCGCAGAATAACGCAGTTCGACCAGATATTTTTCGGCTTTCTCGTATTCTTCCAAGTCAATACTGGTCAGTCCGGCAATGAACAGGGCTTCTTCAGCAGTCGGCCATTTTTTTAGAATGTCTTGCAGTTTTTTCAGAGCCAAAGTCGCTTCGTTCAGCTTGACCAGATATTTGACTTCGGCCAGACGTACATCCAGATTATTACGGTGTTTACCGCTGGATTTTTCATACCATTGCAGTGTCGCCTGAGTATCGCCGAGTGCATTGAGCAGATTGGCCTTCATCAGGATATAGCCGGTCGCATTCGGACGTTTTTTTAAGGCGCGGTTAACTGTATTTAAAGCCTGTTCAAGCTGACCATTTTGTGCTTCCAGACCGGCCACTAGCACCAGAATAGATGGATTGTCCTTGGCTTTAGTGGTGCTTAAGGCCTGAATCAGATAAGTACGATCCTCTGTGCCTTCCGGTGAAATTCCGGCGAGAATTTCTTCCAGATCGGCACTGTCATCAATTTGCAGGATTTTTTCTAAGGTCTCAGCAGCCAGCTCATATTCATGCGCTTTAAGGGCAATATGTGATAAATAAAATAAAGCAGGGACGTCTTGTGGCTCTTGTACCACCCAGTGCGTGGAGATATCTAGTGCTGCCTGTAGGTCATCATGTTCCAGCGCGACATTCAGTGCACGCTGCTTGACTGAAGTGGAATTGCTCTTGATCGCCAGCACCGTATAGTTGTGCAAAGCAGTCGGAATGTCATGTGCAGCGATGGCAAACTCAGCCATCATACTTTGTTTTATCGCATCATAATTTTGATTTGCATGGTAAACTGCTTCCGCTGCATAAAGATGCGCAGTCGAAGCCATGCTACCCACCAGTAGGAATGTGGTAGAATATTGCTTAATTGTAGGGCCGTTGATACGGCTAATTGTTTGACGCAATTTTTTATTGATCCAAGTAATGCTTTTTATGACACCGATGTTGCACAATAGCATAAATTTAGTGAAATGATGACCTGATATGTCTTTCTTTGCATTGGGTGTCAACCATCAAACTGCCTCTGTAGAACTGCGTGAACAAGTGGCGTTTAACCCTGAAAAGTTAAGTGCCATTCTTGCCGAGCAAAGCCAACACCCTGAACTGAACGACATGGTGGTGGTGTCTACATGTAACCGGACCGAAGTTTACGCCATGTCTGACAATGCTGACATGGTGCTGAACTGGCTCGCCCAGAAAAATGGGGTGGATGTCAAACAACTGCAACATCATGTCTATCGTTATGAAAATGCCCAGGCAGTGACGCATCTGATGCGCGTCGCCAGTGGACTGGATTCACTGATGCTGGGTGAACCACAAATTCTGGGACAGGTCAAAACTGCACTTTCTCTGGCCAAAGACTCCCATACGGTGTCGCGCGATCTCAACCGGATTTTTGAATATGCTTTTTATGCCGCTAAACGCGTGCGTTCGGAAACGGCTGTCGGCAGTCATGCGGTCTCGATGGGCTATGCGGTGGCGCAACTGGCCTTGCAAGTATTTAGTCATCCGGACAAGCTGACCATTATGGTGGTAGCAGCCGGGGAGATGAACAGTCTGGTGGCCAAACACCTCGCAGAGATGGGGGTGGGCAAGATTATTATCTGTAACCGTACCCGCGAGCGTGCGGATATTCTGGCACAGGAAATTGCACATCGAGTTGAAGTTGAAATTATAGATTTTGATCAGCTTGCAGAAAATCTGCATCGTGCCGATGTCATTTCCAGTTGTACCGGCAGTTTGCATCAGGTGATTCACTATCCTGATATCAAGGCAGCATTAAAGAAACGCCGTTACCAGCAGATGCTGCTGGTCGATCTGGCAGTGCCACGCGATATTGATGCCAAAGTAGAAAGCCTGGACGGGGTTTATCTGTATGGGGTCGATGACCTGCAAAGCGTGATTGAGGAAAATCTGGCACAGCGCCGTCAAGCGGCTGTTGAGGCTGAGATCATGGTCAATCAGCTGGCTACAGAACTGATGACCCAGCAAAAGGTCAAACAGGCCGGGGCGACCATTCATGCCTATCGTGACCACGGGGAAACATTACGTCAGGAAGAATTGTCACTGGCAATGCAGCGTATTGCCAAGGGCGAAAAGGCGGAAACGGTACTGGCCGAGTTTTCACATCGTTTAACCCAAAAACTGTTGCATCCAACTTCTATTGTGCTGCGTGAGGCGGCCAAAGCGGAAGATCCTACCTATTTTGAGCTGTTACAGGAAGAACTGGGCAATGTAGTCGCGAAGCGTCGTAAATCCAGGCATTCGTTTTAATCAGCATGATGAGAAGCTTGGTTCTTTGCTGATTTGTACTTCAACATAAAACCCAGCCTGATTATTTGAGAAAATTATAAATAATAATGTGAGCTAGCAGTGACTTCATTGGATTCAAAAGAATCAATAATTTGAAAAATTAATCTTCTAACAGGGTCATTGAGCGTTTGCGGTCAATCTCATAAATCTGCATTTTCAGGTTTTTCATTTCTGCAATACTGTTAAATTTCTTGGATTTAATCTTGTTTTTTAAACACTGATATTGCAGCTTGGTTGAAAAATCAGCCGCGAGCTTATCGGCCTGTTCCGGCGATGAGGTGTAATCGCTGACATTGGCATGCTGCAGAATATGCTGCAGTTCATGATGATGGGCTGCGCAGGCACCGAGCACATAATAGATCGACAGTTCAGGATCATCCGGCAAGTCATCAAAAATCACATTCAGAATATTCAAAATCTTAAACAGCAACTGATCTTCCGCTACTAGCGCGCGCAGTGGTTCAAAATGAATATACAGATAAGGATGATTCATCAAGATCGCAATCACATATTCTTCAGCATCAATTTTGGTACTAAAGCTTAAAGATGCATCTGTATTGACCTTAGGTTGCCATTTACGATTAAAGCCCAGTTTTTCGCGGAAAAATTGCTGCAGCAGATAACGGAAGGAGCCGTGTTTGGGCAGTAACTCGGTCAGATTTTTTAGTTCACCCATAACCTGACTCTTGCCTTCAGGTGTGGTGATGTCCTGATTTTGGGTCAGATGGGCAAACACGAAGTCCGACATCAATGGCGCCTGTTCCAGCAAGCGTCTGAAATTCTCTATGCCTTCACGACGGATCAATGAATCGGGGTCATGGTCAGCGGGCAAGACAAAAAACTTCAGCTCTCGGCCATCATTCAGCAGGGGCAGGGCAATGTCCAGAGTACGGCGTGCTGCTTTTTGACCGGCAGCGTCTCCGTCAAAGGCAATGGTCAGCCGATTGCTCTGCTTGAACAGAATATTCAGATGATCTGTATTACTGGCTGTACCTAAAGTGGCTACTGCGCCATGAATGCCATATTGCTGGAGCGCAATCACATCCATATAGCCTTCGACCATTAGCCATTCTTGGGCTTTCTGCTTGCGGCTCTCATAGAGGCCGTACAGCAACTGGTTTTTATGGAAGACTTCAGAATCTGGCGAGTTGATATATTTAGGCTTGATCTCGTCATTCAGGGCACGGCCGCCAAAGCCGACTACGCGCCCCTTGGTATCACGGATCGGGAAAATCACCCGTTCACGCAGCAGGTCAAAGTCACGGCCACTGTCACTGGTACGAATCAGACCGAGGAGTTTTAGGCCTTCAATATCCTGAGGAAAGGCTTTTTCCAGATGTTGCCAGTCTTCAGGCGCATAGCCTAAGCGCCAATAGGCAATGGTTTCTGCAGTCAGACCACGCTGTTTAAAGTATTGCTGAGCACTCGGGCTATTTGGGAGTTGGCGCTCATAGAACTGCGCGATATTTTCCAGCAGGTCGTAGAGATTACCGTCTTGCTGAACTTCAGCCATGGGCAGGTGTTCAAATGAAGCAAAAGGGTCACCATAAAAATCCTGTTCGACTGCCTGAAACTCTGCAAATGGATCGAAACTCGCCGTAGAGGCAGCACTATTATTTTCTGTTGGGGCGTTATTTTGTTGCGGCTGAGCTTGTGGTGCCGCTTGAGCAGGCGCAATTTTAGGTTTGGCTGCTTCACGTTTATATTTTAATTTATTGGAATCGGTATTGTCTTTAGGCAGTTCGATGCCGGTCTGACTGGACAGGTCTTTCATCACTTCGACAAAATTACGGCTGCCAATGTCCATTAAAAAACGGATGGCATTACCGTTGGCCTGACAGCCAAAACAGTGAAAATACTGTTTGTCACGATAGACGTGGAAAGACGGTGATTTTTCCTGATGAAAAGGGCAGCAGCCTGAATAGGTACGGCCTGTTTTTTTCAGTTTTACGAATTGACCAATCACATCGACAATATCGGTGCGATCGAGAATCTGATCAATCGTATGTTGAGGAATGGCCATGGTCTGCTGAGCTTCTCGTGCTGGTATCTAAGGTCTAAATCACTGAAAAAATGAAAATAGTCTGGCTGAACATTGAATATTTCAAGTTCCTTTGTATACCTTTTGCACGATTTGTTCAAGCCTGGGCCAGACAACGCAAAAGGGCAAGTATGATACCTTGCCCTTGAGGAAAATGCACCTGTAAAGCGCTGTCTTATTTGCTGATGCTGCCGGACTTATTTAGCTTTATTCAGCCGTTTTAGGACGATCCAGCAAACCAAATGAAATGCGATTGGTGATGCTGCGCTTTTCATTTTCTGGCGCATCAGACTGTGCATCGGTGTCGGTTACAGTCTTGGCTTCTTTACCAAAAATACCCAGTGTCGCGCGGTTAAAGAAGCTGCCTTCACTACGCGCTGCACGCAGATTCACCGTCCCATCTGATTTCACCAGATTCGGATAATTCAGCTTTAATACATCCACATATTGCTGAGAAGTTGCTTTATCACCTAGCTGAGCATAACCATAAGCAACCGTTGCCAGTGCTTCCGGAATCTGCGGAGTTTGAGGATAATGCTCAATCACCCACAAGCCACGTTCAACTGCTGCCAGATACGCCTTACGTTTGATGTTAAAACGTGCTGCGTTCATTTCATGCTCAGCCAGTTCCTGGCCG
Source organism: Acinetobacter lwoffii (assembly GCF_024129685.1). Lineage (GTDB taxonomy): Bacteria > Pseudomonadota > Gammaproteobacteria > Pseudomonadales > Moraxellaceae > Acinetobacter > Acinetobacter lwoffii_X. The sequence goes on from NZ_JAMXXL010000005.1 coordinate 25,807, forward strand.
ATAAACTGCATACGTTGTGCTGCATCGACTGCATAAGTGCTAGATGGATAGCGACGAATGAAATCAACAAAATTCTGGTAAGCCACTTTCAGGTAGCTGACATCACGATGCGACTGTTTCAGTGAGGTATAACGTAGCAGGCCGTTATAGTTCTGTTCCATATTGGCGACACCGCGTACATAGTAAGCATAGTCGACATTTGGATGTTGCGGGTTCAGACGGATAAAACGCTCTGCCAGTGCAACCGCACCTTCATAATCTTTTTGCTGGAATTTCACATACAACAGTTCAAGCTGCGCTTGCGGGGCATACTGACTGGTCGGGAAATAAGTTTCCAGCGCTTCTAACTGTTTTGCTGCATCGGTATATTGATTACGATCTAGCGCTTTCTGTGCTTTTTGAATATAAACCTGTTCACTAGATTCTGGACCTTTATCCACGACTTCTTTTTTTGGATTACTGCTACAGCCTACCATTGCCGATGCAATGCCTAATGTCACAGCAAGCATTGTCATTTTATAATGTGGTAGCGACATAAAAATTCCTCTGTTAATACGGGCAATGAGCTACAATTGCACTATTAAACCACTTTTGTCTGAATGAGCAAATGAGTCAAGCACAATCTTCCAATTCTAATATCCCTGATACTGATTTCAATTTACTTGAAGATTCTGAGGATGCAGATAACCATACTTCAGAAGCAACTGCAACACGTTTATCGTTGCAATTTCAACTGGATGAAACTTATATCGGGCAACGGATCGACCAGATTGCCGCAATGGTCTGGAGCGATTTTTCTCGAGAAAAATTAAAGCAATGGATTAAAGATGGCAATTTATTGGTGAATGGTCAACCAGTTAAGCCGAAATTTAAAAGTGATGGTTTTGAAACCCTGACTTTAAATGTTGAGCTTGAAGCGCAAACGCGCAGTCTGCCGGAAGACATTCCACTGGATATCATCTATGAAGATGATGACATTATGGTCATCAACAAACCAGTCGGTATGGTGGTACATCCGGGCGCTGGCAATAGTTCTGGCACCTTGGTGAATGCTTTATTGCATCACTATCCGAAATCGGCTGAACTGGCGCGTGCAGGTCTGGTACATCGTATCGATAAAGACACCAGTGGTCTGCTGGTCGTTGCCAAAAATCTGGAAGCACAGTTTTCTCTCAGCAAACAGCTTGAGAAAAAATCAGTATATCGCCTGTATGACCTGGTGGTTTACGGCAATATTATTGCTGGCGGTACCATTGATGAACCAATCAAACGCCATCCGGTGGATCGTGTGAAAATGACCGTACTTCCAGGTGGTAAAGACGCGGTGACGCATTACAATGTCAAAGAGCGTTTCCAGCATTTTACCCGTGTTCAAGCCCGTCTGGAAACTGGACGTACCCATCAGATCCGTGTGCATTTTAGCTATATCGGCTTTGGCTTGGTGGGCGATCAGGTGTATATGCCACGTGTCCGTATGCCTGCAGGTGCATCGCAATTATTAGATGATACTTTGCGTGGCTTCAAGCGTCAGGCTTTGCATGCTGTACAACTCGGTCTGACCCATCCGCGTACCAAAGAAGAAATGACCTTTGAAGCACCGTGGCCGGAAGACTTTGCCAATCTGGTTGAAGTGCTGCGTACCGAAAACAAAGCCTATTAATCTTTTTATTTAGCTCGCGTCAAAGCAAGGAATCGAGATGCAATTTGTACCAGGACTTCCACAAGGTGTGTATGTCGGCCAGACTCGCGTTCACCATGCGAAAGTACAGCCATCAGCACAGCCTGAACTTGCAGGTTTTAATCTGGCCTTGCATGTGCAGGATGATGCGCAACGGGTACAACAGCATCGTATGGCTTTATTGCAGGATTTTGCTGCTTTTGGCGTAGATAAAATTACTTGGATGACCCAGACGCATAGCACCATTTGCCATTCCATTAATGAGCAGATGCCATTTACCGCACTGGTCGGAGATGGTCTGGTGACGCAGCGTAAGGCGCATGCCTTGATGATGATGACTGCAGACTGTTTACCTGTGGTACTGGGAAATGCGAAAGGTACGGAAGTTGCCAATTTGCATGCCGGTTGGCGTGGTCTGGCGGGTGGTATTGTCGAAAATACCATTGCAGCCATGCAGACTCCGCCGACCTGGGCCTGGCTTGGGGCGGCCATTAGTCAGCCATGTTTCGAGATTGGCACTGAAGTAAAAGCAGCTTTTTGTGAGAAATATCCTGAACTGGACAGTGCGTTTCAGCCCGGTGTACAGACTGGTAAATATTATGCCGACCTGTACGTGATTGCGCGTTATATCTTGCAGCAACACGGAGTAAATACCGTATTGGGTGGAGATCAGTGTTCTTATCGCCAGCCAGAGGAATATTTTTCTTATCGCCGTGAGCCAAAAACAGGGCGTATGGCGACATTCGTGTTTATGGCATGAAAATGTTAAACTTAACTGAATTTTTTGGCTTTTGAGCGTTATGTCCCTATCTTCCAAATCTGTTGCGATTGTTTATCACAGTCCTTATGGACACACGGCTAAAGTGGCAAATTTTATTGCCGATGGTGCGCGCGAAACTGGTGTTCAGGTGCATATGATGAATGTCGAACATATAGACTGGGATGTACTGGATGCCGCCGATGCGATTATCTTTGGCTGTCCGACCTATATGGGTAGCCTGACTTCTGCCATGAAGCTGTTTATGGAACAGTCTTCCAAGCGCTGGCTGGCACGTAGCTGGCAGGGTAAGCTGGCAGCAGCCTTTACCAATGGTGGTGGACTCAGTGGCGACAAGCTGGCGGTCTTGCAGCAAATCAATCTGTTTGCCATGCAGCACGGTATGCTATGGAGTGGATTGCCATTAATGCCGACAGGACGTGCCGTCACGGATCTAAACCGGATGTCGAGCTTTTTGGGTTTAATGACCCAGTCAGATAACGCACCGGTAGAAGTGACTCCACCTGAAGGCGATTTAAAAACCGCGTTCTGGTTTGGCGAATATATTGCCCTGACTCTGGCAAGACTGGGCGGTAAAGCTTAAAGTTATAATAAAACCTCCAAATGCGGAGGTTTTTTTATATTCAACTTTTAATCCATTATTTATGGAAAATTCGCGCCTTATCACGTTGCCAGTCACGGTCTTTTTCGGTGGCACGTTTGTCATGAAGCTGCTTACCTTTCACCAGAGCAATTTCCAGCTTGGCATGTGGACCTTTCCAGTAGCAGGCCAATGGAACGCAGGAATAACCTTTCTGGTTAATCGCACCCATCAGCTTTTCAATTTCACGGCGATTCAGCAACAGCTTGCGAGTACGGGTTGCTTCAGGCACCACATGGGTCGAAGCGCTTAACAAGGGCTGAACCTGTGCACCAAACAAGAATGCTTCACCATTTTTAAAGGTAATATAACTTTCTACGATGGTCATGCGACCAGCACGCATTGATTTGACTTCCCAACCTTTTAATGAAAGCCCCGCTTCAAATTTCTCTTCAATAAAATAATCGTGGCGGGCACGTTTATTCAGTGCAATGGTACCGCCATTATTTTTTTTTACTACAATAGATGCTTTCGCCATAATCTGATACTTCCAAACGTGCTGCTATTGTACCGCAACTAGAAATAAGGTGAAGTTTTTTAAATTAATGAGGATTATTCACCAAAAAAACAAGTTTTTGCTAAAATAAGATTCTACATAACAAACAGAGTACAAATGGATGTCTAAAACTCGTGTGATTTATCCGGGGACTTTTGATCCAATTACCAATGGACATATTGATTTGGTAACACGCGCAGCGCGAATGTTTGATGAAGTCGTAGTGGCGATTGCCATTGGTCATCATAAGAATCCGGTATTCAGTCTGGAAGAGCGTGTCGCATTGGCGAAAGAGTCATTGAGTCATTTGGACAATGTTGAATTTGTAGGCTTTGATGGTTTACTGGTCAATTTTTTCCGTGAGCAAAAGGCGACTGCTGTATTGCGTGGTTTGCGTGCAGTGTCTGATTTTGAGTACGAATTTCAGCTGGCAAATATGAACCGTCAGCTGGACTCCCACTTTGAAGCGGTGTTTTTAACCCCTTCAGAGCAATATTCTTTTATTTCATCCACTTTGGTGCGTGAAATTGCTCGACTAAGAGGTGATGTAACCAAGTTTGTACCACCAAACGTGGTTGCTGCCTTCGAGCGTAAACTTCAACAAGGTTGGTAGCGTGTCTTTATATATCACCGATGAATGTATTAACTGTGATGTCTGTGAACCTGTATGCCCGAATGAGGCCATCTATATGGGTGAACTCATTTATGAGATTCATCCAGATTTATGTACAGAATGCGTCGGACATCATGATCAACCGCAGTGCCAGCTGTTCTGTCCGGTGGATTGTATTCCACTGGATCCGAATCATGTCGAAACGCAGGAACAGCTGCAAGCCAAGTATGAAAAACTGACTGCTCAAAAAACATCAAGCAATTAGTCTCGATATTTGATACTATGCCGCTCGAAGTGAGCCAGACGATCGCTGCTGTGGAGATCTTCGTGATTGAAGCAGGGGAGGAAAGTCCGGGCTTCATAGGGCAAGGTGCCAGGTAACGCCTGGGCGGTGTAAACCGACGGCAAGTGCAGCAGAGAGAAGACCGCCTTCATTATGTTTTCGAGCAATCGGAATCGAAGGTAAGGGTGAAAGGGTGCGGTAAGAGCGCACCGCATGGCTGGTAACAGTTCATGGCGAGGTAAACCCCACCGGAAGCAAGACCAAATAGGAATCCATTAGGCATGGCCCATGCTGGATTCGGGTAGGTCGCTTGAGCGCATGAGTGATTGTGCGCCTAGAGGAATGATCGTTCTCGACAGAACCCGGCTTATCGGCTCACTTCAACAAATTTTGATCAAACAGCACAATATGGGGTTGACGTGATTTACAGAAAATCCCATAATGCGCGCACAGTTTAAGGCTATGTAGCTCAGTTGGTTAGAGCACCGCACTCATAATGCGGGGGTCACAAGTTCAAGTCTCGTCATAGCCACCATATTCTGAAAAAACCCACTCCGATTGAGTGGGTTTTTTTATGGCTCTAGGAATAATTGTGTAATAATTAATCTAATAAATATAATTTTTCTAATAGGTTGGCTATGGGTATTGATATTTTGGGGTTAAAAAGCAAAGACGAAGCGCGTTTGAAGCATATGCTAAAAGAACTAGCTGAGTTAAATGATTCATTAAGTTCTAAGTATTCATTACGTGCAGATTTGCGAGATTTAACAAATAGGTCTTTTACTGTTGGTAAATTACTTCAGGAAGAATTAGATAAAATTAAATCTAATCAGCAGAAATTAGAAGAAGCTTGTAATGAAACTTTAAGAGTTAAGAATAAAATCGAAGCTTGTTTGGGAACTATTAGTGAAATAGAGAGCAAGCTAGAATTAGATGATAATGGCATCTCTATATATGATCGTATAGTCGAACTTACATCCGCAGAAAGCATTGAAGAAATTGAAAATTCTAAGCAAGAAATTCTAGACAAATATAATGAATTATTTTCGGAAGATGAGCAGGGTGAATCTACAGTTGATCAACTTTCGTCGAAAGTAAAGGAAATAAAAGAAAAATATGCTGAACTGTTTGAGGAACAAAATAAGGATGGTGAAAATTTATTTGAAGAAATGGAATCAAGAGTAAATAAATTAGGAGAATTATGGAAAGAGTATTTTGTAGAAGATGAAGAAGGGGTAACAAAAAGTGAATTAATTGATGGAAGGCTTAAAAAATTAGATCAATTTTATATCAGAATTTATGGTGATGAAGCTAAAGATATTCCATCATTAAAGAAAGAACTAGAAGAAAGATTAGATAATTTAAAAGATGTAGAGACTCGAGCAAAAGCTACGATTGATTTATCGAGTGAGGCGGGATTGGCTGGTGGATTTGTAAGTAAGCGAAAAGAAGCAAATACGGCTCGTTTAATAAGTTTGGCTGTGTTTATAGTAACGGTTTTATGTATGTTTGGTTTTAATCTTTGGCTTTTTGATGCTGATGATTTTAAAAATATGGAACTTCATACTTTATTATTTAAGATTACCATTAATGCTCCTTTAATATGGATAGCAACCATAGCAAATATAAACTTAAACAGATTTTCTAGACTTGAGCAAGAGTATTCACACAAGGAGTCTCTAGCAAAGTCATATGAGCGCTACAGGGCTGAAATTGAACAGTTAGAACAACTTGGTGTTCAAGGAGCTGATGATCTTAAAATTAAGTTGCTAGATACAAATTTAGAAGCATTTAAGTTAAATCCGGTTTCACATACCAAGCAGGAAGGTAAATCATTTGCATTATTTAATTTCGGAAGAAAAATAAACGATACTTAATTAGTGGTTCGATTTGAAATAGTTGATTAATTGTTTAATATCATCCGTCTGCAACTGTTCACGCATTTTTAAAAACTGCTTTTCATCTATATTGTAAACTTGGAGGGAAAGCAGTTTTTCTATATCTTCTTGTGGAAAACGATATTTAATAATTTTAGCAGGTACACCACCGACAACTGCATATGGTGGCACATCTTTGGTCACGACTGCGCCTGTCGCCACTACCGCGCCTTCACCAAGGTTCACACCCTGCATAATCAAAGCGCGTGAGCCAATCCAACAGCCATCGCCAATAATAGTATCGCCAGCAGGTACAAAACTGCGTGTATCGAATGGAAACGCTGAAATCCAGTCGGTACGGTGGAGTTGATTGCCACCCATCATAATCACGCACTCAGCACCAAAACAGACAAAATTACCGATATAGAGCTGGTCGATGGGCTTCTCAGACGTTGCAGGCCTGTCATGTAAATAACGCACTACACAACGCTCAAACCCCTGATCCCAATAGGCCGAATAATACGAATAATTCCCTTTGATATGAATGTTGGGATTCTTCACCGTTTTTGAGATGAACTCGAATTCACACCAGTGATTCACAGGAGAATTAATTAACTTTTCAGACATGAGGAGGCTATAACCACAAGGAATGCATCATTATACCGAATTGGACTTTAAGCTGAATCAACAATCTTAATTCAGCCAGTGAATCGAATATTAAAGCACGTGCTGACCTTGCTTAAGTGCTACGAGGAATACGGGCAATCACTTTAATTTCAAAATCAAAACCTGCCAGCCAAGTCACGCCCACCGCAGTCCAGTTTGGGTAAGGCTTTTGATTAAACACTTGTTGTTTAACTTTCATAATACTTTCAAACTGCCGTTCGGGGTCAGTGTGAAAAGTAGTGACATCGACAATATTGTCGAAGCTACAACCAGCCGCTGCCAATGTTGCAGCTAAGTTTTCAAAAGCCCGTTCTACCTGCTTCTCAAAATCTGGTTCAGGCGAGCCATCTTCACGGCTACCGACCTGACCAGAAACAAAAAGTAAGTCTTCCGATTTGATCGCAGCAGAATAACCATGCTGTTCATACAGGGCATGGCGGTCTTGGGGAAATATCGCAGTTCTAGTCATGTCTATTCTCATTCAATATCTAATTTATCAGTGAGTGAAAGCAACTTGACTTTCACATACGCTTCGTATGTAAACATAATTGACATACGGTCCGTATGTCAATTAAAATTTTTATGATGATGAGGTAAAGTAATTCATGTCTGTTCGTGAACAAAAGATGGCGGAAACCCGCAAGAAACTGATAGAAGTGGCACGCCGTACGTTTGCGGAATATGGTTATGCTGGCACTTCAATGGATAAGCTCACGGCAGAAGCAGGGCTGACTCGTGGTGCGCTGTATCATCATTTTGGTGATAAAAAAGGCTTATTTGCTGCAGTGGTCGACCAGATCGATTCGGAAATGGCTTCATCTGCGCAGCAACATCTGGAGCAGCCTGCTGATCTGTGGGAAGGATTGATGCTAGAAGGGCGGACCTATATTCAAAATGCCTTAAATCCGGAATTCCAGCGCATTGTGCTGCGTGACGGGCCGGCTGTGCTGGGAGATCCTGCACATTGGCCAAGTCAAAACAGATGTTTGCAGTCCACGCGTGAATGTGTTGAACAATTATTGGCAGTAGACCGAATTAAAACAGTTGATCCAGAAGCTGCTGCGATATTTTTAAATGGTGCAGCAATGAATGCAGCACTCTGGGTGGCTTCTAGCGAACATCCTGAGCAAGTACTCCCTGAGGCCTTACATGCATTTAATTTATTTGCATCGGGGTTTTTAAAAGAAGCACAGAGCTAATCCATTTGTAAGAGGCGAATAAAGGTAAAAAACCCCTCAATCGAGGGGTTCATGCAAGCTTAAATATCTAAAATTTAGATATATTCAACTTTCACAATTTCGTATTCAACTTCACCGTTTGGTGTATTGATTTTCACATCGTCGCCTTCGTTTTTACCTAAAAGACCACGTGCGATCGGCGAGTTTACAGAGATCTTGTTAATCTTAAAGTCTGCTTCGTCATCGCCTACAATTTTATAGGTTTTCTGCTCTTCAGTATCCAGATTTTCAATCGTGACCGTTACACCAAAAACTACACGACCATTCTGTTCAAGTTCTTTGACATCGATCACCTGAGCTGCACCCAGTTTGCCTTCGATGTCCTGAATACGGCCTTCACAGAAGCCTTGCTGTTCACGTGCTGCATGGTATTCTGCATTTTCTTTTAAGTCACCGTGTTCACGAGCTTCTGCAATTGAAGCTGTAATACGTGGACGATCCACTGTTTTCAGTTGGTGTAATTCTTTCTCTAAGGCAATTTTGCCTTCAGGTGTCATAGGATAACGTTGCATGTTGTCCCTCAAAAGTCAGTTGAAAGATATAAAATCTATAAATAAAAAAAAGCCCGCCACCAAGAAGGTAGCGGGACTTCTTGGAAGCGAATTAACCTTTAGTTAGGTCTTGCAAACGATATACATCCATTGGCAATTTAATTGCTAAAGCTTGGCATACTGCATCCGCACCATTCAATGTAGTTGTGTTATACACTTTACCTTGAAGTGCTGAACGACGGATCGAGAATGAGTCTTCTTGTGCCTTTTTGCCTTCAGTCGTGTTAATCACAAGGTGGATTTCGCCGTTTTTAATACGGTCCACAATGTTAGGACGACCTTCAGTTACTTTATTGACACGTTCACATTCAAGACCAGCATCGCTAATCACTTTAAATGTACCATCAGTTGCAAGAATCTTGAAGCCTAGGTCAATCAATTGTTTTGCGATACCTGCCGCACGTGGTTTATCTGAGTCACGTACAGAGATAAATGCGTGTTTCACTTCGCCTTCAGTTGGAAGACCTGGTAAACGCTCATTTGCACCTAAAACAGCTTTATAGAACGCTTCACCAAATGTTTTACCCACGCCCATTACTTCGCCGGTCGATTTCATTTCAGGGCCAAGGATTGGGTCAACACCAGGGAATTTGTTGAACGGGAACACGGCTTCTTTGACAGAGAAGTGCTCAGGAATAATCTCTGATGTAAAGCCTTGAGACTCAAGAGATTGACCCGCCATACAACGTGCAGCAACTTTCGCTAAAGATTCACCGATACACTTAGAAACGAATGGCACAGTACGAGACGCACGTGGGTTCACTTCCAGAATGTAAACGTCTTCACCTTTAACCGCAAACTGAACGTTCATCAAACCGATTACGCCAAGCTCTTTTGCCATTGCAACGGTTTGACGACGCATTTCGTCCTGAATCTCTTTAGAGAGAGAGTAAGGAGGAATCGAACATGCCGAGTCACCTGAGTGAATACCCGCTTGTTCAATGTGCTGCATGATGCCGCCGATTACCACGTCTTTACCGTCAGATACGCAGTCTACGTCAACTTCGATCGCATCATCTAAGAAACGGTCAAGCAGAACAGGGGCTTCGTTTGATGCTTGAACTGCATCACGTAGGTAGCGTTTAAGCTCTTCGTCGTTGTATACGATTTCCATCGCACGACCACCAAGTACGTAAGAAGGACGTACCACTAATGGATAGCCTACTTTAGACGCTTCAGCCATACCTTCTTCAGCAGATTTTACAATGCTGTTGTTTGGTTGACGAAGTTGCAGACGTTGAATCATTTGCTGGAAACGTTCACGGTCTTCTGCACGGTCAATCGCGTCAGGTGATGTACCAATGATTGGCGCACCGGCTTCTTCTAGAGCACGAGCCAATTTCAAAGGTGTTTGACCACCGTACTGAACGATAATGCCTTTAGGCTTCTCGATACGTACGATTTCTAAAACGTCTTCTAAAGTGATTGGTTCGAAGTACAAACGATCAGATGTATCATAGTCAGTAGAAACTGTTTCAGGGTTACAGTTCACCATGATGGTTTCATAGCCGTCTTCACGCATTGCAAGAGCAGCGTGTACACAGCAGTAATCGAATTCGATACCTTGACCAATACGGTTAGGACCGCCACCGATCACCATGATCTTGTCTTTCGCAGACGGATTGGCTTCACACTCTTCATCGTAAGTTGAGTACATGTAGGCTGTATCAGATTCGAATTCTGCAGCACATGTATCGACACGTTTGTAAACTGGCGTTACGCCCAGGTTCCAACGGTGTTTACGGAATTGTTTTTGTGAAATGCCCATCAAGTCCGCAATGCGAAGATCTGATAAACCTTTACGTTTGAACGAACGGATGTTGTCCGCGTTCAAATCACCAAAACCTAAAGTTTTAATTTGGTTTTCAGTTTTAATGATGTCTTCGATTTGAATCAAGAACCAGCGGTCAATGTTCGTTGCAGCGAATACTTCGTCTAAAGTAAAGCCGTGACGGAATGCGTCGCCCACGTACCAGATACGCTCTGGACCTGGCACTTTAAGTTCTTGCAAGATTTTGTCGCGCGCGCCTTCAGCACCCACTTCAATTTTTTCGTCAAAACCAGAAGCGCCAACTTCAAGACCACGAAGGGCTTTTTGTACAGATTCCTGGAAGTTACGGCCAATCGCCATCACTTCACCGACAGATTTCATCTGTGTGGTTAAAGTCGCATCAGCTTGTGGGAATTTCTCGAAGTTAAAACGAGGAATCTTGGTTACAACGTAGTCAATCGCAGGTTCAAACGATGCAGGTGTTGTACCGCCAGTGATGTCGTTTTTCAGTTCATCAAGGGTGTAACCTACAGCCAGTTTCGCAGCGATTTTCGCAATCGGGAAACCAGTTGCTTTAGAAGCAAGTGCAGATGAACGTGATACACGTGGGTTCATCTCGATTACAACCATACGACCCGTATTTGGGCAAATACCGAACTGTACGTTAGAACCACCTGTTTCTACGCCAATTTCACGTAGTACAGCTAAAGATGCATTACGTAAAAGTTGGAATTCTTTATCTGTAAGCGTTTGAGCAGGGGCAACAGTGATTGAGTCACCTGTATGCACGCCCATTGGGTCAAAGTTTTCAATGGTACATACAATGATACAGTTGTCGTTTTTGTCACGAACAACTTCCATCTCGTATTCTTTCCAGCCAATTAAAGATTCATCAATCAATAATTGTTTAGTCGGAGAAAGATCGAAACCACGTTCACAAATCTCGATAAATTCTTCTTTGTTGTATGCGATACCGCCACCAGAACCACCCATGGTGAATGATGGACGGATAATTACTGGGAAGCCGAAACGTGCTTGAATTTCTAAAGCATGTTCCATTGACTCAGCAACGTCAGCTTTTGGACATTCAAGACCAATTTTACGCATTGCTTGGTCGAACAGTTTACGGTCTTCAGCTTTTTCAATCGCTTCTTTGGTTGCACCGATCAATTCAACATTGAATTTCTCTAAAATGCCGTGCTCATCGAGGGCAAGGGCACAGTTCAATGCCGTTTGACCACCCATGGTTGGAAGAACAGCATCTGGACGTTCTTTCTCAATGATCGCTGCAACAGTTTGCCAAGTAATTGGCTCAATGTAAGTTGCATCCGCCATGGTTGGGTCGGTCATGATGGTCGCTGGGTTCGAGTTGACCAAAATAACGCGGTAACCTTCTTCACGAAGGGCTTTACATGCTTGAGCACCTGAGTAGTCAAACTCACATGCTTGACCGATGACAATCGGACCAGCACCAATAATCAAGATGCTTTTAATGTCAGTACGTTTAGCCATGATGCTTCCTTAATTACTTCTTAGATGCTTCGATAAGTTCGATGAAATGATCGAACAATGGTGCGCAGTCATGTGGACCCGGGCTGGCTTCAGGGTGACCCTGGAAGCTGAACGCAGGTTTGTCTGTACGATGAATACCTTGGTTGGTGCCATCAAACAGTGAGCGATGCGTTACACGCAACACATCAGGCAGATTGCTTTCATCGACTGCGAAGCCATGGTTTTGAGAAGTAATCATCACTGTACCATTATCTAGATTTTGTACAGGATGGTTAGCACCGTGGTGGCCGTGAGGCATTTTTAAAGTTTTAGCACCACTTGCAAGCGCAAGAATCTGGTGACCCAGACAGATACCAAATACTGGAATTTCAGTAGTTTCTACAATTGTTTTTACAGCTTCAATTGCGTAGTCACATGCAGCCGGATCGCCAGGGCCGTTCGAAAGGAACACGCCATCTGGATTCAGTGCAAGTACATCAGCAGCAGGAGTTTGCGCCGGCACAACAGTCAGTTTACAACCGCGGTCTGCGAGCATACGTAAGATGTTGGTTTTGACACCGTAATCGTATGCAACAACATGGAATTTAGCTTCTGGTTGAGAGAAACCTTTGCCTAATGTCCAAGAGCCTTCAGTCCATTCAAAACCTTCAGGGTCGCAACATTCTTTTGCCAGGTCTAAACCGTTTAAACCACTAAATGCACGTGCTTTTTCAAGCGCTTCAGCTTCAGTGATATTTTCGCCAGCAAGGATACAGCCATTTTGCGCACCTTTGTCACGTAAGATACGTGTCAGTTTACGCGTGTCGATATCCGCAATTGCCACAACATTGTGTTGTACCAAATATTCAGCTAATGATTGGGTTGAACGGAAGTTACTGTGCAGTAAAGGCAGGTCACGAATGATCAATCCGTTCGCCCAAACCTTATGAATACGACCTGATTCAGTGTCTTCTTCATTACAGCCTGTGTTACCGATATGAGGGTAAGTCAGTGTCACAAGTTGCTGTGCATAACTCGGGTCAGTCAAAATTTCTTGATAGCCAGTCATGGCAGTGTTGAAAACGACTTCACCAGTCGTACTACCCGATGCGCCAATCGAAGTACCTTTAAAGATAGTTCCGTCGGCAAGGGCTAAAATTGCTGGGGTGCTCAAACCAAAGCTCCTGAAATTTAGGCTGTAAAAAAGCGAGAAGACGAAAAAAAAGGAAGGCTAATTTTTAAACCTACCCTCCTATGTCTGCTCGCTTGAACTTAACACGGCATTATACGCAGAACGACCCTTAAAGTCCAACGGCTTTGCAGCGAAAGTATGAGATAAATGGCTTGCTTTTTGCATGGAAGTCTGTTTTGTAGGCAATGTGAAAAAATGTAAGCAATTAATAATTGTCAGACAAATCAAATCTTAATTTTTATCAAATCTACTAATATAGCTTAGTCGATATAACAATAGGAACAAGACAAATGGCTACAGCACCTAAATCTACTACATCTAAAAAAATCACTCCGAGCGTGGTAACTGAAACTGCCGAGAAGCTTGAAAAAGTAGCAGTCGAGGCTAAAGATCAGGCAATTGGAACCATCGAGGAAAGTAAGGAAAAGCTTGAAGTTGAAGCCAAGCAGTTAAGCGACACTGTGCAGGAACAATTGCGTCAATTTAAGCAGGAGGTGTTACAGCGTATTGATACTTTGAAGGAGCAGATTTTCGGTTCGCAGAAAGAATTAACTGAACTGAAAAGCTTTATCAAGACAGAATTCAACGCTGTCTTCGAAGACTTATCTAATCTGGGTAAAGAGTTGAAAGAGGATGTCAGTCAGATTTCGACCAAGCATAAGGAACATCTGACCGATACTTTTAAACGTTCTAAGGACAGTACCATTGAAGTACTGAAAAAAGTCAAACCCGTGGTGAAAACAGAGAGCTCGGACAAAAGTCCTGAGCTGAAAAGTTAGGCTGCGCTGAAAGGCCGCTATTTAAAAAGGAGAACAATCAAATGTTCTCCTTTGTCTTTATGCAGCAAAACGGACTCACAATAACAATTAAAGGGGGTCACGATGCAACAGCATTTTGTAGGTGTACTTATTTTACTGATATTGATCATGCTACTGAATCTGGAAAGCGGATTGGGGCGCATACTTTATCTAGGTGTAATCGTATTATGTTTGGGAGTGCTGGGACTGGTGTTTGGGATCATTCTTCTGATGATCATTACTTTTGCTTTTATTCTTTATGCTGCTGTGAAATCTATTCAGGAGCAGCATCATCTACATCATTAAAATATGAACGTTGAAAACAATAAAAAATCTAAAATAATTATACAGAGGATCAATCATTGTTGAGCAATAAACAAAAACGTGAGACTTTAAGTCTCACGTTTTATTCGCCTGTTACACTTTAAATAGCTGATGCACAGCGTCAATCTATTTAAAATACATGCAACCAGTCACGTTTATTATGAAAATCTGCCTGAGGACTACTATGCTGCATGGCATAGTATTGATCACCTTGTGAGGTTTTTAAAACAGCAGATAAACCTAGGAACAAGTTTTCCCATTTCAGTTTATGTGTTGCCATAAAATCAGTCAGATCCACACTGACATTGAGACCATAATGCGTACGTTTGAGCTGGTTCAGCTCAATATCATCCGCAGCTTGGGGGGGCATATCTTCAGGATAACGGTATTCTTCGAATTGATAAGCCTGCCAGGCCTGAGAAGGGGAAAGATTAATCTCACGATAAAAATCTTCGCCCTGAACCCCAATAAAAATTTCAAAGCAGGTCTGTTCCCACAGGAAATCCTGACGGGGATGTGCCGTCACCATATCGGGCCATAAGATGTACTGATTGGGATCACGGATCCAGAAGCCCACATTTAAATTGTATGGGCCTTGCTGTTCGATGGCGGCAACCAGAGAGATGGCCTGAAAACGGCGATCAAATGCGCTAAGCTCGTAACTTGCCATAAGTCCTGTACTTAGTTAGACAAATGAGCGAAACGGACAAGGTTGGACAATTTTTGGTTTTGTTTCGCAGCTTTCTTGTAAAGCAGCGCAATTTTACCAATAGTTTGAACTACTTCGGCACCAGTCGCTTCTGAAATTTCAGCAATCAATGCTGCACGCGCTTCACGATCTTCAGCTACGATTTTTACTTTAATCAGTTCGTGATCGTTTAAAGCACGCGCCAATTCTTCGATGACATTTTCAGTCAGGCCTTTGTCACCCAGCATAACGACCGGGTTTAAAGCATGTCCGATTTGACGTAAACGCTTACGTTCCTGAATAGATAAAGACGCCATGAGAGATAACCTGAATTTTAAAACGGCTTAGTATAGCAAAAGCAAAAAACAAACGCTTTAAATTATCAGGAAATAATCATTTCCAATATCTCTTCATAACGAGCAAAACTCCTAGATTTAGATACACATGTATACTGCAAAATATGTCTTTTTCACGTACAATTAATAATTGGACGTTTTTTTATTTAGAGAGTTATGGCTACACGCATTACCAACCAAAAGTTATCTAAAAGTAGTCGTGATTGGATGAGAGAGCATTTAGACGATCCTTATGTGAAAAAGGCACAAAAGGACGGCTATCGTGCGCGTGCAGCATATAAGCTCTTAGAGATGCAAGAAAAGTACAAAATCATCAAACCTGGCATGACCGTGGTCGACTTGGGTGCAGCTCCCGGGAGTTGGTCACAAATCGCAGGTAAATTGGTCGGCGACAAAGGTTTATTGATTGCATCTGACATTTTACCAATGGATGCATTACCCGATGTGACTTTCTTACAAGGCGACTTTCGCGAAGAAGAAGTCTTCCAGCAATTGTTAGAAATTTTAGATGGCCGTACTGTAGACGTTGTAATTTCAGATATGGCCCCCAATACATCAGGTAATAAGGCTGTAGATCAACCGCGTCAGATTTACTTGTGTGAACTTGCACTGGATTTTGCCAATAAGGTGCTAGGCTCTAAAGGTCAATTTGTGGTAAAAGTTTTCCAAGGCTCAGGTTTTGACGAATTCCGTAAGCAAGTGGTTGATAGTTTTGATGTTCTGAAAACATCTAAACCTCTGGCATCACGTGCTCGTTCCAAGGAAGTTTTCCTGATCGGGCAGGGACGTAAGAAGGCTTTAAAATAAGTCTACTTGCCAAGTCGTTAAAAATTGTGCATTTTGTACGTTTTCAGATAATTGTAAGTTGATTTACAGCTTAAGTATTAAGGTCACCCTGAACAGGGCATGATCAAATTAGATTGGAATGGGAATAAAGCTTTGAGCGATCTTTTTAAGAATGCCGTATTGTGGCTCGTGATACTGGGTGTGCTGGTGTTAATCTTCAGCAACGTCAGTGACCGCAATCAACCGACTACAATGAACTACTCAGAGTTTGTTGCCGCGGTCAATGCTGGCCAAATTAAACAAGTTGTGATTGACGGCGAAAGAATCCGTGGCGAAAAATCGAACGGTTCAGAGTTTGAAAGTATCCGTCCGGCAGTTCAGGATCCTGAACTGATGCCAAGCCTGATTAAAAATAATGTTGTGGTCGAAGGTGAAGCACCACAGCGTCAAGGCTTGCTCATGCAGTTGCTTATTGCAAGTTTCCCTGTACTTTTAATCATTTTGTTATTTATGTTCTTTATGCGCAACATGGGTGGCGGTGCAGGTGGTAAAAACGGCCCAATGAGTTTTGGTAAATCTAAAGCCAAAATGCTGTCTGAAGACCAGATTAAAGTCACTTTCACCGATGTTGCCGGTTGTGACGAAGCCAAGCAAGAAGTCGTTGAAATCGTAGATTTCCTGAAAGATCCAACCAAATTTAAACGTCTGGGTGCGAGTATTCCACGCGGTGTGTTAATGGTCGGTCCTCCAGGTACAGGTAAAACCTTACTTGCCAAAGCCATTGCCGGTGAAGCGAAAGTTCCATTCTTTAGTATTTCAGGTTCTGACTTCGTTGAGATGTTTGTCGGTGTCGGTGCATCCCGTGTTCGTGACATGTTCGAACAGGCGAAACGTCATGCGCCATGTATCATCTTTATTGATGAGATTGATGCAGTCGGTCGTCACCGTGGTTCAGGTACCGGGGGTGGTCACGATGAACGTGAACAGACATTGAACCAGATGCTGGTTGAAATGGACGGCTTTGAAGGTAATGAAGGCATTATCGTGATTGCTGCAACTAACCGTGCAGATGTACTGGATAAAGCACTTCTTCGTCCAGGCCGTTTTGACCGTCAAGTTGTGGTTGGTTTGCCAGACATCAAAGGTCGTGAACAAATCCTGAATGTACATTTGAAAAAATTGCCTTCAGTAACAGGTGTGGATGTTAAGGTTCTTGCACGTGGTACACCGGGCTTCTCGGGTGCGCAATTGGCAAACTTGGTGAATGAAGCTGCTCTGTTTGCTGCACGCCGTAACAAGAACACCGTCGATATGCATGACTTTGAAGATGCAAAAGACAAGCTGTATATGGGTCCTGAGCGTAAATCGATGGTACTTCGTGATGAAGAGCGTCGTGCGACGGCTTATCATGAAGCAGGGCATGCGATTGTTGCTGAAAGCTTGCCAGGTACAGATCCTGTGCATAAGGTGACAATCATGCCACGTGGCTGGGCTTTAGGTGTTACCTGGCAGCTGCCTGAATTTGACCAGACCAGCCATTACAAAGACAAAATGTTGAATGAACTTTCGATTTTGTTTGGTGGCCGTATTGCTGAAGAAGTCTTCATTAACCAGATGTCGACCGGCGCTTCAAATGACTTCGAACGTGCAACCAAAATGGCACGTGCGATGGTGACCAAATATGGTATGTCGGACAAACTCGGTGTCATGGTCTATGAAGAAGATGCACAGCAATCTTTCATGGGCAGTATTGGTAGCCGCAGTATTTCGGAAACCACACAACTAGAAGTCGATCGTGAAATTCGTCGAATTCTAGATGAGCAATATAAAATCGCACGCGATATCTTGGAAAGCAAAAAAGATATTGCCCATGCGATGGTGAAAGCCTTGATGGAATGGGAAACCATTGATCGTGATCAAATCCGTGACATCATGGAAGGTCGTGAGCCTCAGCCACCAAAAGTCTATGTTGCAGATAATCCTGTGATTGATGTAACGCCAGATGATGGTCCGTTGACTCCTCCGCCATTGCCAGCGAACTAAGCTCAATAAAAAAACCACCTTCGGGTGGTTTTTTTATGCTTGTCATTTTTGTCATATCTTTTTGAGTGTTATATTGAGCGATTAAAAATGAATAAGAAAAACAAAAATGAATATGCCTGTTCTGGAATCCAGTGTTTACCAGCTTCGTCTTGAACCGTTGAGCTGGGAACATTTTTCTGATTTAGTGGTTGCATGCGCTGAAGAAAATTTAGGTAAGATTTTATATAATTCGGTGCCTTATCTGCATAACTTAAAAAAATATTTTTCTCAAGCTTTCGAACAACAGGCTCAAGGTGAAAGAATGGTTTTTGCCGTAATTGATTTAAACTCCGGCCAAGCAATTGGAACCACCAGTTATCATGATATTAAAGCGGAAATTCCACGTTTTGAAATTGGTTATACCTGGTATGCCAAGCGCTATCACAGAGCTTATGTAAATCGCGTTTGTAAATATCTTTTGTTAAGACATGCTTTTGAAAATTTAAATGCTCAGGTGGTCGGCTTTCGAACTGATCATTTGAATCTTCCCAGCCAAAAAGCGATTGAGGCATTAGGTGCCAAACGAGATGGCATTATCAGGTGTCATATGCTACGTAAAGATGGACAGACTATTCGAGATAGCTATATCTATAGTATTTTAGAAAGTGAATGGGCAGATGTGAAAGCATTATTACAAACTAAACTGATGCAATATTCCCAAAACAATTACTTCGAAATCTAGGTCCTAGCCTTATTCCACTTTGCTTTATTCAGCGATCCATAAGACAATATCGGGGTTATTTTGAGTGAGTATTGAATCATGCAGCTGATGCCTTTGTTACCACATGTATGGACATTTGGTGATTTAAAATTGGACTTATCCCAGCCGCATGTGATGGGGATTCTCAATGTCACCCCAGACTCTTTTAGTGATGGTGGTCGGCATAATCACAAAGAAGATGCAGTCGCACGTGCGCTTGAAATGATCGCTGAAGGCGCGACCGTGATTGATATTGGCGGTGAATCGACCCGTCCAGGTGCCGCAGTGGTAGAAGTGGAAGAAGAAATTCGCCGCGTAGTGCCTGTGGTGGAAGAACTGGCTAAACATAAGGTCATTCTCTCGATTGATACGTCGCAACCTGAAGTCATACGCGCAGCGGTTCGGGCCGGAGCACATATCTGGAATGATGTCCGTGCTTTGACTCGGCCGAATGCATTGCAGACCGCAGCAGAACTCAATATTCCAGTGATCATCATGCATATGCGCGGTGAGCCGACCACCATGAACAATCTGGATCAATATGAGGATGTTACTGTTGATGTGATTCGCGAGTTATCCCAACGCGTTCAGGATGCCTTGGATGTTGGAGTAAAAGCGGAAAATATCATGATCGATCCAGGCTTTGGTTTCGCTAAAAATGCCCAGCAAAATTTACAGCTGCTGAACGAATTTTATAAACTGACAGAAATGGGCTATCCGATTCTGTCTGCTTTATCTCGTAAACGCTTTATCGGGACAGTGCTAGATGGTGCAGCACCGCAAGAGCGGGCAGTAGGCTCTGCAACAGCACATTTACTGAGTATTCAGCAAGGTGCATGTATGGTACGGGCACATGATGTTAAGGCTACAGCCGATGCGATTAAAGTCTGGCAAGCCATGCAAATGGCTTAGAAAGCGAGGCTGGGAAATCCCTACATTGGCAATGTTGTTTGGCTTTTAAGCAACAATATGCTATATAGGCACGCTTAGATTAGATAGTCATCCTTTAGAGTGCCTGTAATGTTTGCAGATTTACTTCTCCCCATGTTCGATGATGAGTATTATCCCGATATTCTGGTTGCTGAAATCAAGCAGCACATCGAACGTTTTGCCCAAAAAGTCGCTAAATCAGGTTTGTCAGATCAAGAAATTTATCAGCTTGCCAATCTGACTGTGGCTGATATTAATGTCATGAAACCTCAGTTTGAAGATCTGGATTCATCTCTGGATGATACTGCCGCTGATTATATTGCTGAAGCCATGATGATGGTGGTGCAAGAGCATGGTCTGTTTGAGATTGAAATGGAAGAGCTGATTACCAATCGTGAATGGTGATTTAAGAAAACCCTGCAGCTGCAGGGTTTTTTATTGTCTGTTCAAATACTCTTTAAAGCTATTAAAACGAATTGAGCCGAGTAATTGTTGCTCTTCATTCATGCATTGCTGATAAAGGTTTTGGTAATAAGCCTGCAGATTCGATTGACCTTGAATCTGTTGTGGTGTTTTTGATTTGGATTGTTGATAAGCCCAAAAAGCCAGTTGTCGGAGTTTCTGCAACCTGATCTGGTCAATCGCACTACAGGAACTTTTAAATAAAGGTTCCAGGATGACCACCCCAAAGGAAGAAATCGCTAAAATGATCATACTAATGATGACCAGTACATCCGAATGAATCAGATAAAAGTTGAGCAATAAGCTCAGAAAAATTGGAATTTGCAGATAGAGACAGTTTTGCAAACGCTGACTATAGGCTTTGGAACTAAATTGCGCCTGATATTGTGCATGCCAGATATAAGGATAAAGCAGTGCCATCAGCACAATTAAGGTGACATTAAAGGCAATCGTGGCATTCTTGAAAAAATAATATTCCAGAAATACGGAGCTGAGACTACAGGCTACACAGACCAGAAGGGACAGTAAATTAATCGCGATAACAAACTGGATATTTTGCAAGGCATTAAATTTAAAGCGGCTATAACGCAGCTTAAGGAAAAAAGCGTCTGGATGACGTAATTGTAATGTAGCGAGATCAAAGTGTTTTAATTCTGACATGGGGATTTCGCGCTAAAAGAATAAAATTCAGGCACAAAAAAACCAGCCTAATGCTGGATTTTTTATTGCACCATTTTAATAAATATTAAAATGGTGCCCGAGGCCAGACTCGAACTGGCACGCTTTGTGGGCGGGGGATTTTAAATCCCCTGTGTCTACCGATTTCACCACTCGGGCATGTGCGCAATAATAGAGGACGAAATAAAGCTTGGCAAGCAAATTCCGAAATGATTGCTTTCTTTTCAAGCAATTCCGTGGCTTCTATTCTAAAAATCAGCAAATCAACGTTTTTTAAAATTCAATATTTGCAGATCTTTAAGATGGCCAATGAAAAAGGATAGAGAGAACTATGAATTTTCATCCAGATAGCTGTCGACATCTAGATGCTTGATCGTTTTACAATATTGATGCTCATATTTCAGCAGCCGCGTATATAACCCGGCATAGTGATTTAATTGCTGTTTTAGTTCGGCATGCCGAGGATCATGGCTTGAATAAAAACGTAATTTTAGTCGGATCAGACAGGTCTGTTTATAAGCCCAAAAACAGATTTTACGTAATTGTTGTAGCTGATAGTGCTCAGTATTTTTGCTATTTTCCTTGAATAAATTTTCCCGATAAAAGCGCACAAAGCCAAAGCTCACGCCAAAGAAGAATAAGCTCCACATCAGCAAACTGCTTTGTATAAAGACCGGATTTAAGGCTTGCAATAGAATCACAATAGCCATCTTGATCGGAGTATGCCGTAATAACTGATACAGTGAATAAGAAGAATGCTGAATCTGGTGCAGAATCAAGGTGAGACTCAACATCAGGAACAACAAAATGGCCAAAATGGCATAACTTTGCGCCTGAAATTCGCTGATTTGCACAAAAGATTGCTGTACCAGATCTCCTAACATCAAACTGATGGGAACAAAAATCATGGCGGCCAAGACCCAAGGAATTAAGAGCTTGGCTTTATCCCAGATTCCACGGATTTTAATCTGACTGTAAAACAGGTAATTTCCTTTAAATGCAGTCGGATGTTGGCGCTTAAGTTGCTGCAGCAACAAAGTCACTTGCGTAGTGGGCATCATCCAGAGATTAATTTAATATATAGATGAAGCACTATAGTCGATTTTGCGCAAAATCGCAGAAGAAATGCAGTTTCAGGTCGCAGCGCTGTTTTAATCATGAAGATTTTAGTTTTTTAGCCACGAATTATGCGAAAATAGCCGATTCAAGATTTATTTTTTTAAGGACAGTTTATGACTGATCAATCTCCTCAGGCGTTAAGCGACATCGAAATTTTAGACATCCTGCAAAGTATGAAAAAGGATGAGCTAAATACTGAGGCGCAAGCAGCAATTCGTCAGGGTGGTAAAGCTGGTCGTCAGGAAGCGCATAAAGCAGCCTTAGTAGCATTGAATCAGTCATTTGAAGACAAATTTGTCGAAGCCGTATCTTTGGCTTTGGGGCTGAATGCAGCACAAATCAAAAAAATCCGTTATAAAAAAGACCGAATCCGTATTTTAAAAGCGCGCGGTATTGATTATATGGCGATTGATGGCGCTGAAACTGCGCAAGTGCTGTCACAAATTGCCCAAGCAATTGTGCGTGAAGATGCCATTGTCACCCATGACCTGCATAATATTTTCCCATTCTGGAAAGAAGGCTGGCCAATGGTGCAATTCGATAATGCCTACAAAATTTTAGAAGATGATATCCAGATTCACTATCAAGCCGTTCTTGAGGCTTTATTAGCAAAAATCTAAGCTATAACTAGATCTAAAAAAAAGCACCCAAAGGTGCTTTTTTAATCACGATATATCAGTGCAATCAGCCAGCTGATGGGCAGAATAAATAAACGCCACCACGTGATTAATGGCCAATAAAAATACTCTCCAAATCTCAAGGTCGAGTCGAAACCTTGACGGCGACGTTCATGCGGGTAGGGAATAATGAAAACTGTTAAAACCATCAGAATGATGGCTGCGAGTAAAAGCAGGGGATTCTGTTGTTTGGCAAAGAAGAAGTAAAACAAATACAGGGCTGAATAAAAAAACAGACATGCCAATAATGCAGAAATATTCATCACTCACCTTATGATTTTTTTATTAGAATAATTTTTACTATTTCTTAGAAGGAAGAACCAGACTAATCTGATTCTTCTTGAATAACTGAATTGGTTTCGATCAAGCGGGTCACCAGTAACTGGTCAATTTTAAAATGATCGACGTCAACCACTTCAAACTTATAAGCACCAAATATCACTGCATCTGCAGGACGTGGAATCTTGCGTAATTTATACATCATGAAGCCAGCGATGGTTTCATAATTTTCATCATCAGGCATTTCATCAATTTCAAGCGCATGCTTAATATCTTCAATCGGTGTACTGCCTTCAATCAACCAGGAATTATTGTCACGTTTAATAATTTGCTGATCGGCTTCAATAGGCGTCACCCAGTCACCCATCACGGTAATCATAATATCGGATAGGGTAATCACTCCGACTACCAGCGCATATTCATTAATGACGACGGCAAACTTTTCCTTGGTAGAGCGGAAACGGTCCAGAACTTCCGATAAGGTCAAAGTGTCAGGAATGGTCAACACATTACGGATGGTATTTTCATTGAGCTGCAGCAGCGACTGGTTGTTCAGAATACGCACCAGAATGTCTTTGGCATCGACATAGCCAATCACACTGTCAATGTCATTGCTACATACCAGAAACTTGGAGTAGGGATATTCTGCCAGCTTTTGCCGAATACTTTCTTCCGGTTCATTCAAGGTGAAGAACACCACATTTTCACGTGTGGTCATACTCGAAGGCACGTTACGTTCTTCCAGCTCGAATACGTTTTCAATGAAATGGTGTTCCTGTTTCTGGAGCACGCCTGCCTGTGCACCGGCATCCATCACTGCAGAAATATCATCAAAAGTAATATTGTCATCACGAATAGTATTTACTTTAAACAGACGGAACAGCATGTTGGCAATCGCATTGATAAACCAAGCCAAAGGTTTGCAGACTTTAATGAAAATCTGAATTGGCTCGATGACTGAGACTGCGATCTTTTCTGGCGCAATCATGGCCAGACGTTTCGGCATCAGGTCCGCAAATAAAATAAATAATGAAGTGACGACAGTAAAGGAGAGCGCAAAGCTAATATTGTCAGCCCAAGGTCCTTGGTAAAAGCGGGAAACAAAATTATAAATATAAGGGCGGAAGGCACCTTCACCTAAAATACCGCCGAGAATGGCAACTGCATTTAAACCAATTTGAGAGGCTGCAAAGAAGTCCGCAGAATTTTCTTGTAGATCTAAAACTTTTTGAGCGCGATGATCACCCGACTCAGCCAGAATTTTGAGTTTGACTTTACGGGCACCTGCGAGGGCGATTTCAGTTAAAGATAAAAAACCGGCCCCCGTGATGAGTATTAAGATAATCACGATATTTTGTAAGAGGCTCACAAATCCACCTGTGGATGAATAGTATCTTGGGATATTTTTAACACAAAAAAAGACTTGAGGTGTAACAATGACATCTCAAGTCTTCGAAGTATAATCTTAAAAAATAAGAATTTAGAAGATTTTGAGTTTAATAATGTGAAAATTGAGAATTATTGCTCAGGAATTCACGGTTTTCTTCTTCAATCATCTGGCGGGCGACATATAAAATCAGCTGACGTAACCAGCGATGCGCCGGATGATGATGCAATAAAGGACACCATGCCATTTTCAATTCAAATTCAGGAATATAAAACGGCGGATCTTTGAGAATTAAATTGTGATTCTTGGCTTGCAAACGTGCAATGCGTGAAGGCAGTGTTGCGACCAGATCGACATTGGCAGCCAATAATCCCGGCATTTGATAGTGACGGGTAAAGACTGAGATTTTACGTTTCTGGCCAATACGTTCTAAAGCCTGATCGATCCAGCCTAAACCGGCCTGTTTTTCAGGATTTACCCCGAAGCCAACACCCATACCGGTTTTGGAAACCCAGATATGCTGTGCATCCAGGTAACTTTTAAGGTTTAAGTTGCTTGCGGCAGGATGCTTGTTATTTAAAAGGCAAGAAAAGCTGTCACGCCAGACCAAAACCTGATGAAAACTTTGCGGGATTTCATTAAAACGGTTGATTGCCAGATCGACCTTGCCTTGTTCCATGTCACGATATGACACGTCACTTGGCGTCAGGAAGTCTAATACCACGTTCGGTGCTTCTGAACGTAGGGCTTTAACCAGACGTGGAACCAGCGTGGCTTCTGCATAATCCGAGGTCATGATCCGGAAGACACGATTTGAGGTATATGGACGGAACTCGGTACGTGGTTCCAGGATCATCGACAGATCAGCGAGCGCATCCCGAATGCGGGGCTGTAATTCTAAAGCACGTTCGGTCGGAGTCATGCCTTCAGAAGAACGGATCAGGAGGGGATCATTAAATAAATTGCGTAATCGGCGTAAAATATTACTCATGGCAGGCTGGGTAACACCCAATTGTTCTGCTGCACGTGTGACATTTTTTTCGCGAAGAAGTACATCAAGATAAATTAATAGATTGAGATCGACCCGCTCCAGATTCATAAAAGAAATACCGAAAATAAATACAAGAAATTATGATGATTATGCCATAATTGCCGGGCCTTGTGTAAAGCGCCGATGAAAAAAGCCATGTGCTCACTGATAAAGTTTACAGAATTAACACAGGCTTAAGCTCCATTATTTCGAGTGTACATAAGAAAAAAGATGTACGTTAAATGGATCATCATTTAGCCTTTTTTATAGATTGGGATGAAAACCATATTTTCGGTTTAAAAGAACATGAGAAAGGCTGTTCTTGTATTCAAGATTTGAGTGAAAAGTAAACTAAATCAAGAATTCCTTAAGTTGAATAAATCATCAAAGATCAGCATTTTTTAAAAATAAAAGGACATAAAACCCATATCCAGACTTAAGTCTAATGAATTATTTTTAAGCAACATGCGGAAATTTTATCCATTTTTATTTTTAAATAAATTTATATGAAACAGTATCTTAATATAATTTATCGAGATTGTACTAAGACTTTGATCTACTCATTTTTTAAATAAATACTGAAGATTCTTGCAGACTATTGGATTAATTTTCATAAGCCCACTAATCTTTAGCTATCCCAACGGATCGTCGAAAATCTGAACAAGTCATTGAGGGTGTGATTTGAGCGGTTCGTTGCAGAAAAATCCTAATATTATTACAGGAATATATCATGACTACATACCAAACAGCGATTGATGCAATCCGCGAATTAAAAGCGAAATTCGGTAACACTTGGGCAGACATCAGTCCTGAAGATGCTGCGCGTATGCAACTTCAAAACCGTTTCAAAACTGGTTTAGACATTGCGAAATATACAGCGGCAATTATGCGTCGTGATATGGCTGCTTATGATGCAGACTCTAGCAAATACACTCAATCACTAGGTTGCTGGCACGGTTTCATCGCGCAACAAAAAATGATTGCGAACAAAAAATACTTCGGTACAACTGAACGTCGCTACATCTACCTTTCTGGTTGGATGGTTGCAGCGCTTCGTTCAGAATTCGGTCCACTTCCTGACCAATCAATGCACGAAAAAACTTCTGTTCCTGCATTGATCGAAGAAATCTACACTTTCTTACGTCAAGCTGACGCGAAAGAATTAAACGACTTGTTCCGTGCCCTTAAAAAAGCACAAGAAGCGGGCGACACTGCTAAAGCAGCTGAAATCACTTCACAAATCGACAACTTCCAAACTCACGTTGTGCCAATTATTGCGGACATCGACGCTGGTTTCGGTAACGAAGAAGCGACTTACCTTCTTGCTAAGAAAATGATCGAAGCGGGTGCTTGTGCACTACAAATCGAAAACCAGGTTTCTGACGCGAAACAATGTGGTCACCAAGCTGGTAAAGTAACAGTTCCACACGAAGACTTCATCGCGAAAATCCACGCTCTTCGCTATGCATTCCTAGAAATGGGTCTTGATGACGGTATCATCGTTGCACGTACTGACTCTGAAGGCGCTGACTTGACTCAAAAAATCCCAGTGGTTAAAGAGCCAGGCGACATCGCTTCTCAATACATCAGCTACTTAGACACAACTGAAATCGACATTTCAGAAGCTCAAGAAGACGAAATCCTGATCAAGCGTGATGGTAAACTTCACCGTCCTAAACGTCTTGCTTCTGGTCTATACCAGTTCCGTGAAGGCACTCAAATCGACCGCGTTGTACTTGACTGTGTAACTAGCCTACAAAACGGTGCTGACCTTCTTTGGATCGAAACTGCGACTCCAAACGTTGCTGAAATTGCTCACATGGTTAACCGTGTACGTGAAACAGTTCCAAATGCGAAACTTGTTTATAACAACTCGCCTTCGTTCAACTGGACTTTAAACTTCCGTCAACAAGCGTATGACCGTTGGGTTGCTGAAGGTAAAGACGTTTCTGCTTACGACCGTGCTAAGTTAATGAGCGCTGAGTACGATGCAACTGAACTGGCTGCTGAAGCTGACGAAAAAGTTCGTACATTCCAAGCTGATGCTGCTCGTGAAGCGGGTGTGTTCCATCACTTGATCACACTTCCGACTTACCACACAGCTGCGCTTTCTACTCATGAGCTTGCTCAAGGTTACTTCGGTACTGAAGGTATGTTGGCTTATGTTGCTGGCGTACAACGTAAAGAAATCCGCGGCGGTATCGCATGTGTTAAACACCAAGCAATGGCTGGTTCTGACATCGGTGATGACCACAAAGAAATCTTCGCTGGTGACAATGCATTGAAAGCTGGTGATGATTCTAAAAACACAATGAACCAGTTCAGCGCTTAATCCGCTTAATTGATTCACCAAAAAACCCTGCATCTGCAGGGTTTTTTGTTTGGAAAAATGCTATTAATAAATAGGGAAGAGCAATCTCAAGAACGTGCTCAAGAGGGATAATCCATAATTTCTCCATGATTGGTTTTTATCGCAGCTTTTATGTGTTTAATTCTTGCATTCTAGTGCTATGTCACTGAATATTTGGATATAGCATGCTTATGTTCTGCATCAATTTACCCCTATTTAATTAAAAGTGACCCGGACTTATGCTGTCTAAATTTTTTATCCACCGCCCGATCTTTGCTGGGGTACTGGCGATTGTTGTCATGGCAATCGGCCTGTTCGCAGTGATGAACCTGCCAGTGGAACGTTATCCGGACATTGCCCCGCCAAGGATAACGGTGGCAGCAACTTATAGCGGCGCTTCTGCGGAAACTGTGGAAGAAAGCGTGACTCAAGTGCTGGAACAGCAAATCAAAGGCATTGATCATCTGCTGTATTTCAGTTCGAGTAGTGATTCTTCAGGACGCAGCCGGGTCAGCATTAGCTTTGAGAATGGTACCGATCCGGATACTGCACAGGTGCAGGTACAAAATGCGATTAATGGGGTACTAAACCGATTACCGGAAGATGTACAACGCCAAGGTGTCAATGTCTTTAAATCGCTCGGTGATACCCATATGGTAATTAGCCTGTATGATGAGTCGGGGCGCAGCAACAATATTGAACTTTCCGACTATCTGATGACCCATCTGGAACAGGACATTTCCCGGATTGAAGGCATTGGTGAGGTGGATGTTTTTGGTTCACAATATGCGATGCGGATCTGGCTGAATCCGGCAAAATTAAAACAATATAACCTGATGCCAAGTGATGTGCGTGCTGCGATTGAAGCCCAGAATACTCAGGTCGCTGCTGGTGCGATTGGTGATCTTCCAGCCATAGACGAGCAATACCTGAATGCCAAAGTTACTTCAGGTTCACGGCTAAAAACCGTGGAAGAATTCCAGAATATTATTGTCAAATCGGATCGTGCCGGCAGCTTTATTTATTTGAAAGATATTGCGCGGGTGGAACTGGGTGCTGAAAATTATCAATCTTATAGTACCAATAATGGTTATCCATAAGCAGGTCTGGGTATTTCACTGGCCTCAGGGGCCAATGCCATTGCCACCTCTAATCTGATTAAGGCTGAAATTGCCCGTATTTCCCAGCAATTGCCTGAAGGCTATAAAATTGCTTACCCACGTGACAATACGCCTTTTGTACAAGAATCAATTAAAGAAGTGATCAAAACCCTGATCGAAGCCGTGATCTTGGTCATCATTGTGATGTTCATTTTCTTGCAGAACTGGCGTGCCACTTTGATTCCTACCGTGACTGTTCCAGTGGTGATTTTGGGTACCATGGCGGTGCTGTATGCACTGGGTATGAGTATCAACACCTTAACCTTATTTGCGCTGGTTCTGGCGATCGGCCTGTTGGTGGATGATGCGATTGTTGTGGTGGAAAACGTCGAACGGTTGATGCATGAAAAGCAACTGTCTGCCAAGGACGCGGCCCTGGAATCCATGCAGGAAATTAGTGGAGCACTGATCGGGATTACTTTGGTTTTGACCGCAGTCTTTATTCCGATGGCTTTCTTTGGTGGTTCGACTGGCGTGATCTATCGCCAATTTTCTATCACTTTGGTTGCGGCCATGTCGCTGTCCTTAATGGTGGCATTGATTCTAACCCCAGCATTGTGCGCGCTTATTCTAAAACCGAATCCTAAACCGGCAAAATGGGCATCCTGGTTTAACCAGAAACTGGATCATTTAAAACATCGTTATCTGAATTTGTCTAAACTCACGGTCCAGCGTCAGGCAATCTGTTTGCTGCTGTTTGCCGGATTGATCGGTGTGTTTGCGCTGTTCTATCGTGCCTTGCCGACCAGTTTCTTACCGAGTGAGGATCAGGGGATCTTAAGCTTGCAAATCAAATTGCAGGAAGGCGCTCCGATGAAAAATACCATTCAGATCGGTGAAGAAGTCCGTAAGTATTTTCTAGATCAGGAACAAGCTAATGTCAATCTGGTGATGATCCGTTATGGGCGAAATTTCTCTGGAACTGGTCAGAACCTCGCGACCGGTTTTGTAGCGTTGAAACATTGGGATGAGCGTTCCGGTCAGGACAATACTGCACAAGCGATTCGTGAACGGGCCTTGAAGCATTTCCAGAGTAATCACAATGCACAAATTAATGTGTCCATGCCAGCTTCAGTCAATGGTTTGGGACAAACCGATGGTCTGGATTTCTGGATTCGAGACATCAATGGCAATGGTCGGCAATATCTGGAACAACAGTTTAAAGCACTGGAAGCTCGTGCCGGCAACTATACAAGCTTTGAAAATCTGGGCAAACGTTCTAATCCTGACAAAGCAGAACTACGTGTCA
The DNA here is from genome assembly GCF_024129685.1 of Acinetobacter lwoffii. Taxonomy (GTDB): domain Bacteria; phylum Pseudomonadota; class Gammaproteobacteria; order Pseudomonadales; family Moraxellaceae; genus Acinetobacter; species Acinetobacter lwoffii_X. Next base: position 56,135 of record NZ_JAMXXL010000005.1, read on the forward strand.
ATATTGACCAGAAACAGGCCATGGCCAATGGTCTGACTCAATCGGCGATTAACAGTACCTTATCCAGTGCCTGGGGCGGCAGTTATATTAATGACTTTATTGATCGCGGCCGGATTAAACGGGTGATCATGCAGGGTGATGCAGAATTCCGTTCCAAGCCGGAAGATCTGGCGCAGTGGCATGTGCGAAATGACCAGAATCAGATGGTGCCTTTCAGCAACTTCTCGCAAGTGGGCTGGAGTGGTGGCCCTGAAGTGGTCAACCGCTTTATGGGGTATACCGCATTGCAAATGGAAGCGGATCGGGCCAAAGACAGCAGTTCCGGTCAGGCCATGCAGGATGTGGAAGCTTTGATTGCCGAGCAGGAAGGAGTCGATGTGGTCTGGAGCGGTCTTTCCTTTGAGGAAAAACAGTCCAATAATCAGGCGATCTGGCTGTATCTGATTTCAATTGGCTTTATTTTTCTGTGTCTGGCGGCTTTATATGAAAGCTGGAGCATTCCAACCGCCGTGATGTCGGCAATTCCACTGGGGATTGGCGGCAATATTATTTTTAGTTATCTGGCTGGTTTCCCGAATGATATCTATTTCCAGATTGCCTTGCTGACCACCATCGGTCTGTCCTGTAAGAATGCTATTTTGATTGTAGAATTTGCTTCATTAGCGCAGCAGCAAGGTAAATCGGTAGTAGAAGCCGCACTAGAAGGTGCGTCTTTGCGACTACGTCCGATCTTGATGACTTCTTTGGCCTTTGGCGCCGGGATTTTACCGCTGGTCTTTGCTACAGGGGCAGGTGCGGTAAGTCGTCAGGAAATTGGGGTGAGTGTATTTGGTGGTGTCATTTTTGGAACATTGCTGGTGCTGATTTTTATTCCATTTATGTATGTTTTGATTCGCCAACTCATCATCAAAAAATCGAGTGCTTAAAACAAAGGAAAACTCTAGAGCTTAAAAATCCCCGTTTATACGGGGATTTTTTTATCGTTAAAATTTATCCGATAGCTGGTTGCGTTTTCAGCATGGTGTGAAAATTGCTATAGAAATCATCTATTCATACAAGAATGCGTCGTGAGAATGCATCTGATGGGGATTTTTATTCATGTTGTCACGCTTTTTTATTTATCGACCTAAATTTGCAACCGTGATTGCCATTATCATGATGGTATTAGGAATTTTTGCACTGCAAAAAATTCCGATTGAGCATATGCCGAATATGGATGCACCTGCGTTAGGTGTTTCTGCGGGGTATCGTGGTGCATCTGCGGAAACCGTTGAGCAATCGGTCACGCAAATTTTAGAACAAGCGATAAAAGGCATTGAAGGTTTGGAAAGCTTTCAGTCCAACAGTAGCGTGGGGCGTGCAAATCTGGCCCTGTCGTTTGAGCAAGGCGTGGATCTCGATCAGGCACTGTTGCAAGTGCAAAATGCGGTCAATGGTGTGCTAAGTCGATTGCCTGAAGAAACCCAGCAAAATGGAGTGGCTGTTTATAAACAAGGTTATGATCAATTTGCATTACTGAGTTTATATGATGAATCAGGGAAGGCGACACCTACAGAGCTTGCTGACTATTTAATGGTGCATGTTGAACCGCGTTTTTCCCGTATTGACGGGATGGGTGAGGTGGAGCTTTATGGCGCAGGCTATGCGATGCGCATTTGGCTCACTCCACATAAACTGCGCCAATTTAATCTGATGCCGAGTGATATTCGCAATGCAGTCGAGGTACAAAATGCACCACTTGTGTCTGGTTCTATTGGTGGATTACCGACAGCACAAGATCAATACATGAATGCTAAGGTCAGTGCGGGATCACGTTTAAGTAGCATTGATGAATTTGAAAAAATTATTGTGAAAACAACAGATTCAGGTTCAGTGCTATACTTGAAAGATGTCGCACGTGTTGAGTTAGGGGCAGAAAGTTATAATCATTTAAATTATACCAACGGTCATTTATCCGCTGCATTATCGATTCAATTGGCGCCACGGAGTAATGCAATTGCAGTTTCAGAGCAGATGCAAACGGTATTGAAAAATGCCCAAGTCAATTTGCCTGCACATTATCAATTGCGCATGACCATGGACAAAACCCCATTTATTACCAGTTCAATTGAACAAGTCGCGAAAACTCTGGTTGAAGCGATGGTACTGGTAGTCTTGGTGATGTTTATCTTCCTGCAAAACTGGCGCGCCACTATTATTCCTGCAGTCACGATTCCGATTGTAGTTTTAGCCACATTTGCGGTGCTGTATGTACTGGGAATGAGCTTAAACAGTTTTACCTTGTTTGCCCTGATTTTGGCGATTGGCCTGTTGGTCGATGATGCCATTGTGGTCGTGGAAAACATTGAACGTTTGATGCATGAAGAACATTTGGATGCTCAGGCTGCAGCTTTAAAGTCAATGAAGGAAATTAGCGGTGCATTGATCGGGATTACTCTGGTCTTAACTGCTGTATTTATTCCCATGGCATTTTTTGGCAGTATGACAGGGGTCATCTATCGTCAGTTTTCCATCACGTTGGTCGTGGCAATGCTACTTTCTTTATTGGTGGCACTTATCATCACCCCTACATTTGCAGCGCAACTGCTAAAGCGTCAACCACATCAACCAAAATGGGCACAGCGTTTTAATCGTGGCATGGATAAGCTCACCATGCATTACCAAAAGCTTTCTGCACGTAGCATGCAGTTTAAAATGACGATGTTGGCTGTATTTAGTATATGTGTTTTAGGCTTTGGCTGGCTTTATAAAACCTTGCCCGAAGGGCTGATGCCAACGGAAGATATGGGCTTTGTCATGGGTCAAATTGTGATGCCGGGTAATGCACCACGTTCTGAGATAGAAAAAGTCGGGCGTGAAGTCCAAGACTATTTAATGCAGCATGAATCTGAGCGCATCCAAAGCATTGGGATTTGGTATAGCGGAAACAATGTTGGGGTTGGGCCTTATCGTGGTCAGCTCTTTGTCGTATTAAAGGACTGGGCAGCGCGTAAAAATCCTGAAGATACCGTCTTTGCTATTGTCGATCGTGCACAAAAGCACTTTGCCAATCATGCCAATGCCCAGATTTTCTTTATGGCGCCTTCTATGTCTAGTAATGGACGTGTGGTCGACTTTTGGTTACAAGATTTAGATTCACGGGGCAGCGAGTTTTTACAGCAATCCTTCTCTGAGATTGAAACCCGTGCCAAAGCAAAATCATCGATTGAATATTTACAACTTGATGTACCCAAAGAAAGTGCCGAGCTGAATATTAAACTGGATATAGAACGTTTACTCAAATATGCCGTACCTCAGCAAAGTTTTAACAGTACGTTGGCTGCGGCTTGGAGTGGTACCTATATCAATGACTTTATTGATCGTGGGCAAATCAAACGGGTCATCATGCAAGGCGAAGCGGAGTTCCGTTCTAAACCTGAAGATTTGGCACATTGGCATGTCCGTAATAGCAAAGGCGAAATGTTATCGTTTAATCAATTCACTACGCTGAATTGGCAAGGTGGACCGAATAGTATCAACCGTTATATGGGCTATAACGCCGTGCCTGTATATGCAAGTATTCCCAAAGATCAATTTTCGGGTCAAACCATGCAAGATGTCGAAGCTTTAGTCGATGAACAAGACGGAGTAAATTTGGCCTGGAGTGGAGCCGCCTTAGAAGAAAAACGTAGCAGTGGGCAAGCTATTTTCTTGTATCTAATTTCGATTGCCTTTATTTTCTTATGTTTAACGGCACTCTATGAAAGCTGGACGATTCCTGCTGTGGTGTTGACCGCGATTCCTCTGGGCGTGGGAGGAAGTATTCTGTTCTGTGTCTGGTTTGGTTTTGCGAACGATATTTACTTTCATATCGCCTTGCTGACGACTATCGGTCTGTCCTATAAAAATGCAATTTTGATTGTAGAGTTTGCTGCACAAGCAGAGCGGGCAGGTCATACTCCGGTTCAGGCCGCGATAATGGCTGCGGGCTTACGCTTGCGTCCTATTGTCATGACTTCCATTGCATTTGCAGCGGGTGTATTGCCTTTGATGTTTGCCACGGGCGTCAGTGCAATCAGCCGGCAGGAGATTGGCAGTAGTGTTTTTGGTGGGGTGCTATTTGCTACTGTCCTGGTACTGCTGTTTATTCCCTTTATGTATGTATTGATCCGTAGTCTCATGATTAAAAAAACGGTTTCTCAATCAGTGGTGATAGAGCATCCATCTTTAGAAAGTGAACAAGCCTGACTCAGTCAGGCTTTTTTCTGGCTAAATATCGAGGAATTGATTTATACAAAAAATATCGTCATATTGCAGCATGATCATTAAAATTATTCACATGAAAAATTAGGATACATAGGGATCAGGACAAACATCTCTTGAATGCCAGACTTTTATAATGAGCTGCTTATGCCGACAATTTCAGAAAAAATCCAGCATATCCAACAACAATTACATTCTGAAAATCACGACATCGCTGTAGGCTTACTCAGTCAGCTGAATGTCGCCGATCAGGCGCGCATTTTAAGTCGTTTAGATGCTCGGCAACAGGCCCAAATTTTAAGGCAACTGAATGAATCAAGCTTGGTCTATGCCTTTATGCCCCTAGGGCAGCAGTTAAACGTGACAAAGTACTTATCCATTTCAGAACTTGTTCCTATTCTGGACGCAATGCCCTCTGATGATTTTGTCGATATTTATAAGCAGTTTTCGCCGCCGCTACAGCTGCAATTGATGAGTGCATTATCTGAAGAATCCCAGCAGACACTCAAAGATCTGGCCATCTATCCGGAAGGTACAGCGGGTGCCATGATGAGCTCAAGTTTTGTGACGCTCTCACCCGATTTAACCATGGATGAAGCGATTCAGGCTTTACGTGTGGTGGCCGCCGGGCAGGAAACCCTGTATTTGATTTATATTGTCGATGCAGAAGAACGGCTGATCGGTGTGATTTCCTTAAGGCAGATCATACAGGCCTTACCTGAGCTGAGCATTGCCGAGGTGATGCAACGTGACGTCATTTCTGCTCAGGTAACAGATGATCAGGAAATTGTAGCTCGAGCCTTGGCCTATTATGATTTTATTGCTCTGCCTGTAGTTGATGCACAGCAAAAACTCTTAGGAATTGTTACTTATGACGATGCTATGGACATTGTCGAAGCCGAAACCACTGAAGATATTTTAAAGTCGGGTGCAGTGACACCGTTGACTGAATTGAGCCTTAAAACTGCCCCGATTTTGACCCTGTATCAGAAGCGGGTCTTTTGGCTGGTCATTCTGGTTTTTGGCAGTCTGCTCTCGGGAATCGGCATTGCACACTTTGAAGAGATCATTGCCGCACATATCGTGTTGGTATTTTTCTTACCGCTTTTGGTGGGTAGTGGCGGGAATGCCGGTTCGCAATCAGCCACCTTGATGGTGCGTGCCTTGGCCACAGGCGATGTCGAATTTAAGGATTGGTTTAATTTGCTCAGTCGCGAATCTCTGGTGGCGCTGTGCTTAGGCGGCACTATGGCGATTGCGGTATCCATTCTGGGTTATATTCGGGGAGATATCATGGTCGCTGTGGTGCTGGCCATCAGTATGCTCGGGATTGTGTTGACGGGCTGCCTGATCGGCATGAGTCTGCCTTTTATTTTAAATAAACTCAAACTTGATCCTGCCAGTGCTTCGGCGCCGTTAGTGACTTCTATCTGCGATGCTACCGGTGTGATTCTGTATTTATTCGTTGCTTCCAAATTATTGTTTTAATTCACAGATTGATACATCAGCCTAGAAAAAATACTTTATGCTCAAGAAAATCAGCATTATTTCTGGAATAACTTATGCCTGAGTCTGGACAAAAACCAAAATTAAGCCAACAAGAGGTGATACGTCTGGAACGTGATCTGGCCAAGTTTGCCAATATGATGGACTCCGTGGTGCGTATTCCGTTTACCAAGCAAGGGGTGGGGGCAGACGCAGCTTTGAGTACGATTCCGGTTGCTGGAGATATTGCCGGTTTTGTATTGACCTGTTATGCCATTCATAAGGCCAAACAGATCGGGGTTCCGAGTGCCAAACTCAATCCGGTGATGAAAATGGCGGCGATCGATGCGGTAGTAGGATTTATTCCGGTGGCAGGCACGGTCTTTGATATTTTTATTCGGCCCAGTCGCAAAGCGCTCGATGTCGTGCACCTGCATATTCGCGAGGAATATCAGATTAATAGCGATCGACATGTGGTGCATCCATTTTTGCATGAAAGTCTGGAACGCAAACAACAGCAATCTGGATTCTGGCGCAATCCTGTGGTGGCCTGGATCTGGATTCATATTCCGGATATTTTAGGCACTTTATTCCTGATTTTATTTATCTTCGCGATCGGGTGGGGTGCTATGGCGCTGTATCAATGGTTCAGCCAATGATAGGTCAGCTAAAGAATAATTAAATCCAATAAAAAAGCCTACAATTGCAGGCTTTTCTTGAATCAAAACTAAAGTTTTACTTAAGCACAATCTAGTTGTTGCAATGCAGCGACACGCTGTTCGATGCTTGGATGCGTCTGGAACAATGCAGCAAGGCTAAAGCCTTCTTCTTTACCCGCAGAAATCGCAAATGCTTTCATTTCTTTCGGCATGGCATCTGGCATTTCAGATTCTGCCTGTAAGCGCAGTAATGCTGAAATCATGGCTTGTTTACCTGCCAGACGTGCACCTGCTTCATCAGCACGGTATTCACGGTGACGAGAGAACCACATCACAATCGACGACGCCAAAATACCGAATACGATATCCAGCACAATAGTAATCACGAAATAGGCAATACCCGGGGCTTCACCTTCTTCACGACCAAAGACATTGCGGTCAATAAAATCGCCCGCGACACGTGCGAAGAACATCACGAAGGCGTTCACAACACCTTGGATCAGTGCCAGAGTGACCATGTCACCATTGGCGACGTGACCAATCTCATGCGCCAATACTGCACGAAGTTCGTCTTTGTTCATACGCTCAAGCAAGCCGGTTGATACCGCAACGAGAGCATCGTTTTTGTTCCAGCCAGTGGCAAAGGCATTCGACTGGTAAGAGGGGAAAATACCCACTTCCGGCATTTTAATGCCTGCACGCTGAGAAAGTTGTGCAACTTCTTGGAGCAACCAGGCTTCAGCTTGGTTACGAGGTGCATTCGGGTCAATCAGTTCAGTACCCGTGGTCTTTTTCGCCATCCATTTAGACATGAACAGGGAAATCATTGAGCCGACCATACCGAACACAAAACAGATGACCAACAGGTTGCCTAGATTCAAGCCACCTGCGCCATGGTAACTACCGACACCGAAGAGTGACAAGATAATGCCAGCTACAACCAGTACCGCGAGGTTGGTTAGCAAGAACAAACCAATCCGCATCATTGAGAAATCCTCTTATTACAGAAAAATAATCTGATTATTAAATGTAAATCATTGAAATCAATATGCGGTGAAATGGAGAAGAATTCAAGGAAAAAATAGCATTTGGCTACAAAAAACACAGGATATTTTTTGTACTAATTAAAACATAGGTCTTTAAAAACAAAGCTGTTTAGAAATTATTCACTCAAATATATTTTTGCAGATGCTGACGCATTGGCGGTGGCATATGAGCCTGCCGGTGCATCGGTGAAACTGCCATCCGCTTGAGCAATGATCTGACGCTGATACTTGGCAGCCTGAATATTGGAAGCTGTGGTGGTTCCAGTCGAATAATTGTCAGAACTGGCAATCACACGGCCAGTATCAGAAGATGCTGTATAGGCAGCACTATGATTACCTAGACCTTGAGCATATAGGTTCTGATAACGGCTGCTGACACGACGGACATAGTCCTGAGTTTCACGAAACGGTGGTACGCCCTTATATTTGGCAACATTACCTTCACCGGCATTATAGCCGGCCAGTGCCAAGGTGGTATTGCCATTAAAACGTTTCAATAACCAGGCCAGATATTTGGCACCTGCCATAATATTCTGCTGCGGGTCATAAGCATTGCTGACATTAAAACGACGGGCAGTCGCGGGCATGAGTTGCATTAAGCCCTGTGCACCGACTGGAGAACGTGCCTGCACATTAAAACCGGATTCGGTATGCATCACGGCTTTAATCAAGCCTTCAGATACACCATAGGTTTGTGCTGCCTGACGGATGATCGAGTCATAGGCATTTTTATTTTTACTATAACTTGGCAATACCGAAGCTTCACTTGAACCCCAGTTGCTATAACTGTGAATATTGCTGTCTGGATAATAGGTTTTCTTTTCTACCTGTAGATGGTTATAGCGACTTTTCTTATTGGTCAATAAAGTACTGCCATTACTGTCACGTAATTGATAGATCGTTTGACCGGCATAAGCAAAATGACAACAGCTTGCTAATAGCAAACCACTGATCCCATAACGCCCCAAAACATACACATTTATTTTCATTGTTTATATTAAGTAAACACAAGCGAGAAAAATTCAATAAAGAGTTTAACAAAAAATTACGGAATGAAAAGACTTGTGCGCTGCATTTATAAACGAGTTTGTAAATGCAAGTCATTTTTTACATTTTAGCAGTAGAAAAAAAAATATGATTTAATTTAAAACCTTAGGCTTGACAGGTTTAACTAATTGATTTTTATAAATAATTAAATTGATCAAAAAATGATCAATTCAAAGAAAAGCCTTATCTTTTGAGCCGGACAAGTTGTCAAGTCTGTTTCAATCCACAAAGTTATCCACAGCTTTTGTGGACAACTGTGGAAAAGTCCAAAAGATAAGCATCTTGACTAAAAAATGAACGCAATCGTTCAATATATCAATCTAAATAAAACATGAAAATGAAACTAATAAGACATTTTCATGAAAATAAATTCTTTTGATGCGATAGCGGTCTGAATCGGCTAAAATTGCGCGGTATTTTTTTTATGGGTTAGTCTCGTCTATGTACTCGCCAGTTGAGTCCGAACAAGGATTTAATTTCAAACCTGAACTGCCAACAAGCTCAGCCTACTACCGTTTGTTGAAGAAGCTTCGCCGCCAGGTCGGACATGCCATTCGTGACTTCAAGATGATTGAAGAAGGCGATAAGGTCATGGTGTGTATTTCTGGTGGTAAAGACAGTTATACCCTGTTGGATATCCTGCTACAGTTCAAGCGCATCGCACCGATCAATTTCGATGTAGTGGCTGTGAATCTGGATCAGAAACAGCCAGGCTTCCCTGAAGATGTTCTACCGCGTTATTTAGAAGAAAATAATATTCCGTATTACATTCTGGAAAAAGACACCTACAGCATTACCAAAAAACTGACGCCAGAAGGCAAAACCTATTGTGCAGTCTGTTCGCGTTTGCGTCGTGGTTCTTTATACGGTTTTGCGCAGGAAATTGGCGCGACCAAAGTTGCTTTAGGCCATCATCGTGATGATATCTTGGCGACTTTCTTCCTGAACCTGTTCCATGGCGGCAGCTTGAAAGCTATGCCACCAAAACTGTTGTCTTCAGACAAAAAGAACATTCTGATTCGCCCACTGGCCTATGTGGAAGAAAAAGACATCATCAAATATGCAGAAATGCGTCAATTTCCAATTATTCCATGTAATTTATGTGGCTCTCAGGACAACCTGCAGCGCGCAATTATCAATGACATGTTACGTGATTGGGATAAAGCACATCCAAAACGTCTGCACAGCATTTTTGGCGCATTGCAAAATGTTTCGCCATCGCAGCTGGTCGATCGTGAATTATTTGATTTTGAAGTGCTGGACAGCCAGCGTGAATTCGACTTCAAAGGCAGTGATTCAACTGAAGAAGCTGTGGAAGGCGAGAACCGCCGGATCAATATGGTCAATCTGGGCTTTGCTGCAGACTAATTTTAGAACGTGTAGACATCAGCCTGCGGGTTGATGTCTGCTTATAAACATAAATAAAAATAGAACTACAAAAATTGAACGGCGCGTACAAAATTCGTTAGCCTTTGCGCTAATGATCATGATATAACAAAGCACAAGCATAATAGCTTCAACATGATGTCGTCTGGATAGTCGACACAAATGAACAAATAATTTGAGGAAAGATCATGCCTGCTTTTTTAACTGATGATTGGTTTTCAACTGTAGAAACTCTAACTGCGCAAGCTGGCGATTTGAATTTGCCACCAGCTTTGGCGAACCTTGCGATTAATTTGGTTGTAGCGGACACTACAGGTAATACTGAACTATCTTTAGATGGTGGGGCAATCAAGAAAGGTTTGTCTTCAAATGCCAAAACCACGCTGAATATGGATGGCGAAACTCTACGTAAAGTTTTCCTGGAATTTGATATGGCTGCTGCGATGCAGGCCTTCATGACCGGCAAAATCAAAGTACAGGGTGATATGTCACAATTGATGGCACTTCAAACTGCAAAGCCAAGTCAGGAACAAAAAGATTTGTTCAAGAAAGTGCTTGAAAATACTACGGCTTAATTCTGCTAAGACATTAGCCTGAATGAAGACCAAAAAAGCTTACCCTGAGGTAAGCTTTTTTTATGGCATTTTGATTAACGCTAAGGTTTCAGCTTAGATATTCACCAATTGTGGTGTGGTCTTGATATGCTCCAGATAAGCACGAATACGGGTCACATATTGTACCGCTTGACGGTAGCGACCATTATTGGCTTTATTTTGATCCAGATAGGCATATAAATTCACCCAGTTATTCGGGTTCTTGCCTTGCGACTGAATGCGCTTTTGCAACTGATTCACTGCACCTGGGCCCATATTATAAGCCACCAGTGCAAACCAGTTTCGATCTGGAAAAGGAATATGATCATAGCGACTAAGCATTTGATCATAATACTTGGCACCACCCTGAATGCTTTGAGCCGGATCAGTACGGTTACTCACGCCCATTGCTTTGGCTGTACTGTTGGTCAGCATCATCAAACCACGCACACCCGTCGGAGAAACTGAATTCGGTTTCAGATAAGATTCCTGATAACCAATGGCCGCCAGTAAATGCCAATCCAGATCATACTGCTGCGCTGTCTGTTTAAAACTCGCTTCATAGATCGGCAGGCGATTGTTCAAATCACGTTGAATAGTGGTCCAGGATTCCTCTTTCACCACATTCTGATTATAAAATGAAGCAAGCTGCTTGATGGCACCACTTTGTTTACCTTTGCAGACAAAAGCACTGGCCGTCTGGCTCAAAGGATCTGTAGCAGATTTAAACACCATATTTAAATTGGTATTCAAGCCATTACTCGACAGAATTGATTCATCGCCACAAGTGGCCGAGAACGACGTCAAACGCTTGTTTTCAATGGTGCGTATATCAGTAGTCGTCATAGCCAGATTGGCTTTACCCTGAGCAACCCACTGTAGGGCAGTCTGATTATCAGGAACGATTTTAAAATCGAGCTTTACATTCAGATTGTTGGCATAGTTACGAACCAGGTCATAACCGAAGCCATGTAGATGTTGTCCATCCTGGAATACGGTAGTCGGATTTTCAACCGCAACCACGGTCAACTTATTGCTATTGACCACATGATCAAACTGAAGTGTGGTCTTACTTGCATTGATACTGTGTAGGGGAATAAATGCAGTGCTCAGTACAAGTGCTTTCAAAGGGAGAGAAGAAATTACAGATCTTAGGCAAAGCCTCGACCCAGTGGATGAACTACTGTGCATGTTGTCTCCGCTACAAGTAATTTATGCCCTAAAAATCACAGCCAACAAAGCCAGAAATTTTAACAGTTTGATAAATTCAATAAGGGTTGGGCAGTCATGACGTCATTCAAAATGACAAGAGATTTAAAGATAATTATGTAGAAAAACTACATAGATTAAAAAGTAAGCATTTCCGGAAGTTGGTGGCATATTAATGATCTAAAAAACGATTGTCAAATTTTGTACACAAATTATTTTTAAAAATAATTTTAAGCTATTGAAATATAAAGTTAATTTTTTTGGAATTTTGCCATTGTGTTAAAATGGTAAATAAAATAAGCTGTTTGTAAGTTAAAACACTGAAAATATGATCAGCAAGACGTATGAAATCCAACTTAATCACCCGTGCTGGACACGATAAATTGGTGGCAGAACTTAAGAATCTCTGGTATGAAGAGCGCCCTGAAATTACCAAAAAAGTGAACTGGGCCGCCAGTCTCGGCGACCGTTCTGAAAATGCAGATTACCAATATAACAAGCAAATTTTAAGGAAAATTGATCGGCGGGTCAGATACCTCGGCAAGCGCCTCGAAGAGCTGAAAATCATCGATTTTTTCCCGGAGCAAGAGGGCAAGGTCTATTTTGGTGCCTGGGTAGAAATTGAAAATGAAGAAGGTGAACAAAAAACTTTACGTATTGTGGGTGTAGATGAAATTTATGATCATCATCCGCAGCATATTTCGATCAGTTCACCGATGGCACGCGCGTTATTAGGCAAGCAGGTCGATGATGAGGCCGAGGTATTGACCCCCTCCGGCAAGAAACTCTGGTTCATCAACTCAATTCGTTATGAAAAGCCAGAAAATTCAGCAGATTAATATAATTGATTTTATTTTGTGCAGTTGATGCAGTGAAAGTATAAAAATATTTGCCAAGCGTGATTTTTGTTTATATCATGTCGGCCATGGAAGCGTGGCAGAGCGGTTTAATGCACCGGTCTTGAAAACCGACGAGGGTGTGAGTCCTCCGTGAGTTCGAATCTCACCGCTTCCGCCAAATTTTAAAAACCCAGTCTATTTGACTGGGTTTTTTTATGTCTCAATTTTTTTCGGTTGTTGATCCACTTGATGCTGAATGTAGTTATTTCTCTCATCATCCTCTACTGAGTTAAATTCAACTCAAGATCATTTTCAATATTAAAAACTTTGATTGAAAATACCCATGTTGGCTTTGATTTCGGATGATTTTTAGCTGAATAAGCCGCTTTTTATAGAAGTTTCGCTAAATTTTATTGCCAAAAATCTAATTTATTTATATGATGGCGGCCAAGGAAGCGTGGCAGAGCGGTTTAATGCACCGGTCTTGAAAACCGACGAGGGTGTGAGTCCTCCGTGAGTTCGAATCTCACCGCTTCCGCCAAATTCTAAAACCCCAGTCGAAAGATTGGGGTTTTGCTTTTTGAGGCTGTATATGTTGAATATTAAATTCCTCAGTCCTAAACTCAAGGCATAAAATCTTGAAAAATGGACGTGTCGGCCAAATATAGAGTCAGAGGCGCCAACGCGCTATCATACGCCCAAGCATCATATGGATCTCATTATGAAAATTGTCGCAGATGAAAATCTGGCATTCACCGATTATTTCTTTTCCGAATTTGGTGATATTCAACATCGTGCAGGGCGAACCTTAAGTGCAGATGATGTCAAAGATGCCGATAGCCTGTTGGTACGTTCAGTGACTCAGGTTAATGAAGCACTGCTACAGAATAGTTCGATCAAATTTGTGGGCAGTGCCACCATTGGTACAGATCATTTGGATATTGCTGCATTAGAACAACATGGGATTCAATGGAGTAATGCTGCCGGCTGTAATGCGCAAGCGGTGGCTGAATATGTGATTACCGCGTTATTGCAGGTACGTCCTGAATTACTCGATGCCAATGCGACATTTACCCTGGGTATTGTCGGCTTGGGTAATGTCGGAACCCGACTGGCCTACATGGCGAAGCTCTTGGGTTGGCGTGTGCTCGGTTGCGATCCTCTTGTGCAAAGAGAGCAGATTAATCAAGTTGAATTTAATGAATTGCTGCAACAAGCGGATGCAATTTCGATTCATGTCCCTTTAACCATAACAGGCGCATATCCAACCTATCATTTATTTAATGCTGCTGCGTTGGCAAAAATGCAGCCTGACGCAATCCTGATTAATTCAGCACGTGGGCCAGTCATTGAAGAGGCCGCGCTAATCCAGGATATACAGGCGACACACCGAACCGTGATTTTGGATGTCTTTGAACACGAACCGCTGATTTCAGCAGAACTTCTGGATCTAGTAACCTTGGTGACTCCGCATATTGCCGGTTATAGCTTGGAAGGCAAAGCGCGCGGTACTCAGATGATTTATGAGGCTTTTTGTCAAACTTTCGGTTTTGCAGCCAGTAAACAGTTTGAAACCCAGCTGCCTGTCTGTGAGCAGTTTTTTCGGGGGCAGGATTTAAAAATAGCATTGCAACAGCATTTATCCCAAATTTATAACATTGCTCGTGATGATGCCAATCTACGTGCCTGTATCAAAGAAGGTAAAGTCGATCAGCAGGCATTTGATCATTTACGTAAAACTTATCCGCTACGCCGTGAGTGGGCAGCACATGGTGGGCCGAAGGCATGACGATGACGTATCAACCCACTTGTGACCTTCAAGCCATGCGTGCACGGGCGACCTTATATCGTCAAATCCGTCAATTTTTCGCTGAGCGGGATGTATTAGAGGTGGAAACACCGATTTTGTCTCAAGCCGGTGTGACCGATGTGCATTTAGCCTCGGTACAGGCACAGCGCCATGTGCTGGGTAAACTGAATACGCATTATTTGCAGACCTCACCCGAATTTGCTATGAAGCGCTTATTGGCCAGTGGTAGTGGACCCATTTACCAAATCTGTAAGGTCTTCCGCAATGATGAGCATGGACGCAAGCACAATAGCGAATTCACCATGCTGGAATGGTATCGCCCGGGATTTAGCTTAAAAGATCTGATGTTTGAAGTATCGGATTTGCTGAATGTGACTTTGAAAGCACGTTTTGGCGAAATCCGTCCGACCATTCTAAGCTATAAACATGCTTTCATGGATCGTCTGGATCTCAATCCACTTCAAGCCACTTTACAGGAACTGAAAGATTGCTGCCGCCGCGTTGGACTCAATCTGGATTTAGGCGAGGATCGTCTCGGTTATATCGACCTGTTATTTTCACATATGGTTGAACCTAGTCTGGGTTTTGATACTGCAGTATTCCTGACTGATTTCCCCCCTGAAATGGCATCACTGGCCAAAACCCGAACCGATGAAGATGGTGAACTGGTCGCCGCACGTTTTGAATTGTATATCGAAGGTTTAGAATTGGCCAATGCCTATGATGAGCTGATTGATGCCGACGTATTGCGTTCGCGCTTTGAGGCGGATAATGCAGAACGGGCCAAGCTGGGCTTGCATGTCATGCCGATCGATAAATATCTATTGGCAGCTTTACCGAATATGCCGGAATGTTCTGGAATTGCCCTTGGAATTGACCGTTTGTTGATGATTGCAACCAATCAAATGAAACTGGAGCAAGTGATTACTTTTCCGGCAGATATTTCCTGATGGTACTGATCCAATATTTCTTAATTCCTTTTGTGATAAAGAGAAATTAAGCTATTAAAAAAGCACCCGAGGGTGCTTTTTTATTATTCAATCGCTACGGTTTGTTGTGCTTTGAGTTCACCGAGTGCCTGAATCCGTCGTTCAATCAGCATTTCACCAATATCCGGACCCTGAATATCGGCAGGCAGGTCTTGTGCCTTGATGGCGCGTACGGTTTGCATGGCATCGAGGACATATTGTGCTTGTGGATAAGCACGATCTTCCAGACCTAGACGGCCACGTGAATCACATTCACACGCCTGGACGAAAGCTTCGACACGTTCAGGGCGACGTAACACATCCAGACGTTGCAATAATCGCCATAAGGTTCCCGGCTTAAGATTGAAGGCCTGATGGCATTTCAGATGCTCTTTGCACACCGCCAAAGCCAGCTGCTTGGTATACGTCGGCACTTTTAAACGGTCACACAGTTCATTCACTGGCTTGATGCCACGCTCTTCATGCATGATATGTCGCGGTAATTCTTCAACCGGCGTTAAAGCTTTTCCTAAGTCATGCACTAAAACGGCAAAACGTACATCCAGGCTATAATTTTGACGACATGCCTGCTGCAAGGACATCATCGTGTGAATGCCGCAGTCAATTTCCGGATGATATTCAGGTCGTTGCGGAATGCCATATAAGGCGTCAATCTCAGGGAAGAGTACCTTTAAAGCACCACACTCGCGTAATACTTCAAAATACACATCAGCATGACGTTCGGATAAAGCACGGGAAGTCTCTTTCCAGACGCGTTCCGGTGTCAATGCATTTAATTCACCGGATTCAGTCAAGCGTTGCATTAATGCCAAGGTTTCATCGGCAATCACAAAGCCTGCACTCGTATAACGGGCAGCAAAACGGGCAATCCGCAGTACCCGTAATGGATCTTCGACAAAGGCATCGGAAACATGACGTAGAATCCGGTTTTCCAGATCCTGTTGACCACCATAAGGATCATAAACCTGGCCGGCATCATCCATGGCCATGGCATTAATGGTCAAATCGCGACGAATCAGATCCTGCTCTAGCGTAACGCTGACATCGGTATGAAACTCAAAACCATGATAACCGGCGCCAGATTTACGTTCGGTACGCGCCAGTGCATATTCTTCTTTTGTTTGGGGATGTAGAAAAACAGGAAAATCTTTGCCTACGGGCTGATAGCCTAAGTCAAGCATTTGCGCGGGAGTTGCACCAACGACCACATAATCTTTTTCGTGATAGGGGTGTCCGAGCAAATGATCTCGAACTGCGCCCCCTACTAAATAAACTTGCATGAAAAAACCTCTATTCTTACAAGCATCATGCTACAGAATAGAGGTTTTCTCAAGTTAAGAAACGAGGCTGATGCGTCGTTATCTTGTCATTGGCTTAAAGTGCATCTTGTTCCGCTTGCTGGATTTCTGCAACAGTGAGTGCGGTCATGTTGATTACACGACGCGTAGTCGCAGTCGGCGTCAAAATGTGCACAGGTTTCGCAGCACCCAACAGAATTGGACCAATCGTTACGTTGTTGCCTGAAGTTGCCTTTAACAGGTTAAACGAGATATTGGCAGCATCCAGATTCGGCATGATCAGCAAGTTTGCAGAGCCTTTGAAACGTGAATTCGGGAATGCAAACTGACGAATGTTCTCATCCAGTGCAGCATCACCGTGCATTTCACCTTCAACTTCCAGCTCAGGCGCGATTTCAGACAGGATGTCATACACCTTACGCATTTTTTGCGCGCTGGCATCATGCTGGTCTGAACCAAAGCTTGAATGAGAAAGCAGGGCAATACGTGGTGTCATACCAAAACGGCGAACTTCTTCAGCAGCCAGAATGGTCATTTCAGCCAGCTGTTCAGCCGTTGGATTAGTATTGACATACGTATCGGCAATGAACAGGTTACGGTCTTCAAGCATCAAGGCATTCAAGGTAAAGAAAGTGTTATGACCATCTTTCTTGCCAATGATGTTGCTGACGAAGTCCAGGTGAATGTCGTAGCTTGAATATGTACCACACAGCATACCGTCTGCCATACCATGTTTCACAAGCATCGCTGCGATCAGGGTCGAGCGACGACGTGCTTCACGCTGTGCATATTCAGGCGTTACACCCTTACGCTGCATGATGTTGTAGTAATCATCTGCAAACATTTCATAGTTCGGGTTCTTTTCCTGATCGACGATAGTGATATTCACACCATCTTCAAGACGCAGACCCAATTTTTTGATGTTGGCTTCAATGACAGCTGGACGGCCTACCAGAATCGGAATTGCCAAACCGTCATCTACCGCGATTTGAACTGCGCGAAGTACACGCAGGTCTTCACCTTCTGCATAAGCAATACGTTTAGGATCAGATTTCGCCTGTTCAAAGATCGGTTTCATCATGAATGCAGAGTTGTAGACAAACTCAGACAAACGTTGACGATAATGCGAGAAATCCGTGATTGGACGTGTTGCCACACCCGAATCCATTGCTGCTTGTGCAACAGCAGGTGCGATTTCTAGGATCAAGCGTTGATCCAGCGGGCCCGGAATCAGGTATTCACGGCCAAATGATGCCGATTTTTCACCATAAGTTGCTGCATCAGCTTCAACATGTGCCATACGTGCAATTGCATGGACACAGGCAATTTTCATTTCTTCGTTAATAGTGGTTGCACCAACGTCCAGCGCACCACGGAAGATGTACGGGAAGCACAGTGCGTTATTCACCTGGTTCGGATAGTCAGAACGGCCGGTTGCCATGATCACGTCATCACGGACTTCATGCGCATGTTCAGGCAGAATTTCTGGATCCGGGTTCGCCAAGGCAAAGATGATCGGATCTTCAGCCATGACCTTGACCATTTCTTTGGTCAGAATGCCCGCAGCAGACAGACCGAGGAACATGTCTGCGCCTGCAATTACGTCACCAAGCTGAGTAGCTTCGATGTCTTGTACATAGGCTTTCTTAGATTCATCCAGACCTTCGCGATGTGTAGTCAGCAGACCACGTGAATCGGCAACGATGATGTTCTCTTTTTTAGCACCCAGAGCGCAAAGCAGATTTAAACAAGACAGTGCAGCAGCACCCGCGCCTGAAGCCACGATCTTGATGTCTTCAATTTTTTTACCGTTGATTTGTAACGCGTTGAGGAGCGCAGAACCGACAATAATCGAAGTACCGTGCTGATCATCATGGAATACTGGAATATTCATGCGTTCACGCAATTTTTGCTCGATATAGAAACACTCTGGCGCCTTGATATCTTCAAGGTTAATCCCGCCAAAAGTCGGTTCTAATGCAGCTACAATATCCACAATTTTGTCTGGATCATTTTCAGCAATTTCGATATCGAATACATCAACGCCAGCGAATTTTTTGAATAATACGCCTTTACCTTCCATCACTGGTTTAGAAGCCAAAGGACCAATATTACCCAAGCCAAGCACGGCAGTACCGTTGGTCACTACAGCAACCAGGTTGCCACGAGCCGTATACAATGCAGCAGTTGAAGGATCGCGTTCAATCTCAAGACATGGTGCAGCTACGCCAGGCGAATAAGCAAGGGCCAAGTCACGTTGGTTGACCAATTGTTTGCTTGGTGTAACGCTGATTTTTCCCGGGGTAGGAAATTCGTGATAGTAAAGGGCCTGTTGCTTTAAAGATTGTTCGTCCATCAGTCTCTCGATCGTTGTAAAGATTACCCGGTCAGCGGGCAAAGAATTTATTTATGTTCCTGAATATACCATTTGTTAGCCAGTTCGGACAGACAAAGACGGCCGTTTTTCCAACAAACTTATTGTGGTCGGGTATGGACTTAGACTTGAGATATATAAGTCTGATGTGTCTTGTCTCGCACTAAATAAGCGGTTGCATCCTGCTCAGGAAGCGGTTTGGAAAATAAGTAACCTTGGGCAATATCACAGTCTAAATCACGTAGATATTCTAGCTGCTCTTCAGTCTCGATGCCTTCAGCGACCACGGTCATGCCCATGGCTTTACCCATCGCCACCATGGCACTGACAATGGCTGCCTGCTTGTTTTCACCAATCTTGCAAACAAAACTGCGATCAATTTTTAAGGTATCAATCGGAAAATCAGCAAGATAGGAGAGAGAGGAATAGCCCGTACCAAAATCATCCAGGGCAATATGAATATGTCGCTGTTTAATCTCATTCAGCAGGTTTTTGACCGCTTCCGAATTTTCAATTAAAGAAGATTCGGTAATTTCCAGCTCCAGGCTGGCGCCAGAAATCTGGTTGTCTGCAATAGCCTGATCCAGATCATCGAGCAATTGACCACGGCGCAATTGCTGTGCCACGATATTGACTGATACACAAATATGATTAAAGCCCAGATCATTCCATTGGCGAATCTGTTTAGCGGCCTGCTGGATCACTAGGCGGCCAATGTCTGAAATCAGGCTGGTCTGTTCCGCTAAGGGGATAAACAGCCCTGGTGCAATAATGCCTTTTTCTGGATGGTTCCAGCGAATCAGCGCTTCAAAGCCATAAATGCTTTGATCGCTGAAATTGATTTTTGGCTGATAATACACCACCAGTTCATTATTCTGGATCGCTTTACGCAGATCCCGTTCCAGAAAAACCCCTTTGTTCTGTAATGAATGATTTTCACTGGAATAAAAGTGAATAGTATTGCCGCCAAGATTTTTGGCTTCGTTCAATGCCTGTTCGGCGCAATTATTTAAATAATCCAGCTGACGGCCATGATCAGGATAGAATGCCACGCCCATGGACAGGGTAATCACATGATCCTGACCGTAAATATTGAATGGTCTGCTAAAGGCCTGAGCGATGCGTTCACAATGGTGTTGAACTGAAGGGCGAATATGTGAGATTTCATAGAGAATCGCAAAATCATCACCATTTAGATGTGCCACAAATAGCGCTTCTGCATTGGTCATCCGCAGCCGCTGCGCCACCTGGCGTAAAAGTTCATCACCGCCGTTATTGGACAGGTATTCATTTAATGGCCGGAAACGGTCGATGTTAAGCCGAATCACAGCCATCTCTTTAATCGAGTCTTTTTGCGAAACTAGATATTGATGCAGCTGATAATTATAATAAAAGCGGTTCGGTAAGTCAGTCAGCGTGTCATAATTTTCCAGATAGGACAGGCGCTGTTCCTGTAATTTACGTTCAGTCAGATCTGATACGATACCAATATAATGAGTAATCCTGCCTTCATCATCAGTCACGGCATTAATATGCAGCCATAAGGTCGACTCTTTACCAGACAGAAATTTTGCATAAACCTCTCCATCATAAGAGCCAATCTTTTGAATCTGTTTGACAATATTGGCCTGAAAAGTACGTTGCTGGGATTTATTTTGCACTGCAATATCAAATAAGGATTTACCGATAATCTCGTCACGCTCAAAACCGCTCAAGTATTCGTAGTGAGGATTGACATCGATATAATCTAATTCAGGATTCAGAATGAAAATCCCTTCCGCAGCCTGTTCCAGTACACTGGCCACCAGCTTTAAACGTTCTTGAGACAGACGTTCCTGCTGGATATCACGACGGATGCCCACCATACGCAAGGGTTTTTTATTTTTAGGATCACGACTGATCACCCGGCCAATATCATGTACCCAACTCCAGCCACCTTCACTGAGCTTGATCCGGTAAGTGGCATCATAGCGTTCAATCTGGCCACGCAGATGCTGCTTCATATTGCGCTTAAAATAGGCCAGATCTTCAGGGTGAATCAGATACTGTAATTGCAGATGATGATCTTTGGAATCGCGCAGAATCTTTTCGTCTTTATGATTGGTTAAGGTGATGCTGCGCTCTTGAATATTCCAGTCCCATGGCCGAATACCGGCAATTTCATGTGCAAGTTTTAGATTCTGCTGCTGATTCTTCAGGTCATGATTGATCTGTTCAATATCATAGGTACGTTCCCGTACTTTTTGCTCCAGCAATTGGTTACTGAGCTGTAATTGCTGTTCAATATCTTTGGATTTATTGACTTCAGTTTTGAGTTGCTGGCACAGTTCATCAGTCCAATGTACTTGCTGTTCTGCATTTTTCACCAAAATATCATTTTCCGCATACAGACGTGAGGTGCGGCTGTGAATTCGATAACTACTTGTCGCGCACAGCAGAATCACTATGAGCGCAAAGTTTAAGGCCAGACCAAAAAAGGGATTGGAATGACCGACATGGTCAAGCTGCGACAGTAAAAAAGGGAATAAGGACGGCAAAAAGACCAGACAAAAATAGCTCAGTTTCTGGGTCAGGTAGGTCAGGCCAAATGCTTGGCTTACAATCAGCAACAAGGCAGACAAGGTCAGTGCTTCAATATCTTCAAATACAGGATTGGCCTGCGGCAAATAGTAATAAATTGTATAAATACCGGCCGCGATACAGCTTCCGACTGCAAGGCTCTGCATCTGTAACCAGCGGTGCGCGCTTTTCTGATTATATTGTTCGGGTTTGAAATACAGCGTATTCACCAGCCAGCACATGCTGACCAGAAGTTCTGTCAGAATAAACCAGGTATTAAAATACGTATTAGAAGGACTATATTGAATGTGATAAATACAAAAAATATAGAGGCAAATCACCATGATACTGAGCAAAAAATAGCGACTATGGCGAAGCGTATTCGCAATTTGAGCATCATGCAAATGCTGCTGAATATAGTCGTCCTGATTATCAACCATGTGATTCAATGCCTGTATTCATCCTAAACGGTTTTCGTCCTTGTACATTGTTATTATAGAAACTCCAAGAAGTGTGTGAAATCAATTAATAAGTATTTGTTATTCTTTAGTCGAGATTAGATGTCTTAAAAATAAAAATCAACAAAATTAAAGACAAATTTTTACCCATCCGATGAACTAAAGCACATAATTCAAAATTGACAGGGCAACAACAGGAGCAGTTTCGGTACGTAGTACACGCTCGCCGATACACCAGTTGAGAAAACCTTTCTGGTTTGCGGCACTAATTTCTGCCTCACTCAAGCCACCTTCGGGGCCAATCAGCAGGGCAAGATCTAAAGTCGCATCTGCCAGTACATCTGTTTCATCTTTATTGGGTGCTAAAACCAGTTTGGTGTTCGGAAGTTCAGTATCCAGCCATTTTTCAAGTGACATGGGCGCTAAAATTTCAGGCACAATGTTTAGACCACATTGTTCACAAGCCGCAATAGCAATGCCTTGCCAGTGATCCAGCTTTTTCTGGTCGCGATCATACTTTAAACGCATTTCACAACGATCCGAAGTCAGCAGCTGAATTTCGGAAACGCCCAGTTCGACTGCTTTCTGAATCGCATAATCCATACGGTCGCCTTTACTCATCACCTGACCGAGCAAAGCCTGGAACTTTGGTGTGCGATTGGCAGGATTAAATGCATTGACCGAGACGGTGGCTGATTTTTTAGCAACCTCGGTTAAAGTCACGTCATATTCGCCACCCTGTCCATTGAACAGGGTCGCGCTTTCACCGACTTGCGCGCGTAAAACCTTTACCCAATGATGAAATACAGTTTCCGTAAGCTCAAGGCTGACATCAATAGTTAAATCAGCATCTATATAAAAACGTGGCATTGATCGTTCTACTCAAAAAATCGGTGAAATAAAGGGCTTAAGCTAAACCAAGATCGGTGACCAGCTGACGGGTCGGGTCAGTAGTATTCATGGTGTAGAAATGCAAGCTTGGCGCACCACCTGCAAGTAGACGCTCACAGAATTTAACCACAACTTCATGGCCAAAGGCTTTAATGCTGGCAGTATCGTCACCATAAGTTGCCAGTTGCTTGCGAATCCAGCGTGGAATCTCAGCACCGGTACCATCAGCAAAGCGAATCAGGTTACTGGAATTGGTAATTGGCATGATGCCTGGCGCAACCGGAATATCGATTCCTGCTTTCTGGATACGATCTACAAAGTAAAAGTAAGCATCTGGATTGAAGAAGAACTGGGTTAAAGCAGCATTGGCACCGGCCTGAACTTTTTCAACAAAGTGCTGAATGTCTTTTTCAAAGCTTTCTGCCTGTGGATGCATTTCCGGATAAGCTGCGACTTCAATTTTAAAATGATCGCCTGAATGTTCGCGGATAAAGCGAACCAGATCAGCTGCATAAGGTAATTCACCCAAACCCACTTGGCCTGAAGGCAAGTCACCACGCAGGGCAACAATACGGTTAATGCCTTGAGATTTGTACAGGTCTAGAAGTTCAGCAATACGTGCTTTGTCATCGCCAATACAAGACAAGTGAGGGGCAACAGGTGCGCCTTTGCCATTAAAGTCATTGATAGTAGACAGGGTGCGTTCACGAGTGGAACCACCAGCACCATAGGTCACAGAGAAGAACTCTGGATTTAAGAGTTGTAGCTCTTGATGCACAACTTTGAGTTTTTCCGCACCTACATCAGTTTTGGTCGGGAAGAATTCAAATGAAATTGGAATCTGTTTAGACATGTTCAAATCCTTTTTATAAATACTTTTTAATTAGTTTTACCTCTCCTAAATCCTCTCTTGCGCTGAGCTTCAAAGCAGTGCTTTAAGCACGCTCAGGAGAGGATTTACCCTCGATGACATACATTTGGTAATGAATGTTCCCTCTCCCTATGGGAGAGGGTTAGGGAGAGGGTGGAGTTTAATTAGTATTTATAAGCATCAGACTTGAATGGACCTTCAACTTGAACGCCTAAGTAATCCGCTTGTTCTTGAGTCAATTGAGTCAAGACACCACCGAAACCAGCAACCATCGCAGCAGCAACCTCTTCATCTAATTTCTTAGGAAGAAGTTCTACACGAATTTGTGCAGCTTTTTCAGATTCTGGAAGATCAGCAAATTTCTCAGCGAATAAATGCATTTGACCCAATACCTGGTTGGCAAATGAACCATCCATAATACGTGATGGGTGACCAGTCGCATTACCAAGGTTCACCAAACGGCCTTCAGAAAGAAGGATCAGGTAATCATTTTCATTTTCTGAACGATACACCTGGTGTACTTGAGGTTTAACTTCAACCCACTTGTAGCCACGTAGGTAAGCTGTATCAATTTCAGTATCAAAGTGACCGATGTTACAAACAACTGCGCCAGCTTTTAATGAATAAAGCATTGCAGCGTCACATACGTGGTAGTTACCTGTTGTAGTTACGATAAGGTCAGTGTTTTGAAGAAGGTCAACATTGATGTCTTCTTTCTTGCCAGTTTGCACGCCATTTTTGTATGGAGATACAACTTCGTAACCGTCCATGCATGCTTGCATTGCGCAGATTGGATCAACTTCAGTTACGCGTACAATCATGCCTTCTTGACGAAGTGATTGCGCAGAACCTTTACCTACGTCACCATAACCGATCACAAGCGCACGACGGCCAGATAAAAGCATATCTGTACCACGTTTGATTGCATCATTTAGTGAATGGCGACAACCGTATTTGTTGTCGTTTTTAGACTTGGTTACTGAATCGTTTACGTTGATTGCAGGAACTTTTAAAGTGCCATCACGAAGCATTTCGTACAGACGTTGAACACCTGTCGTTGTTTCTTCAGTTACACCGTGAATTTTTTCAATCACTTCTGGGTATTTTTCATGAACAAGTAGTGTTAAATCACCGCCATCGTCAAGAATCATGTTGGCATCCCAAGGCGTGCCATTTACATTGATTTGTTGTTCAAGACACCACATGTATTCTTCTTCAGTTTCGCCTTTCCAAGCAAATACAGGAATGCCCGCAGCAGCGATTGCAGCAGCAGCATGGTCTTGAGTCGAGAAGATGTTACATGAAGTCCAGCGAACTTCTGCGCCTAATTCAACCAGTGTTTCAATTAAAACAGCTGTTTGAATGGTCATGTGGATACAGCCGAGAATTTTCGCGCCTGCAAGTGGTTTTGCTGCCGAGTAGCGCTTACGCAGACCCATTAGGGCTGGCATTTCAGCTTCAGCAAGTTTAATTTCTTTACGGCCGTAATCAGCAAGTGAAATATCAGCAACTTTGTAATCTGTAAATGAAGCAGTAACCGCGTTCATCAGGATCTCCTAGGAAAAAATAGATTGGATCGTTCTGTTCGCGGATGCCGTTGTTGATCAGAATGAATGTCTGACCGATGGTCGAGCCTAGCGATTTTACATTTAGTGCCTGTAAAACGTCGCAGCATCCCTCGACTAGCGCAGTATTGTACTTGGATTTAAAGTGATAGCCAAGTTATATAAAATCCGATACAAATACATTGACTTAAAAATATACTAAGGAAGAAGAATGGATGACTTAGAGGAAATTACAAAATCCATCGATGTGCTGATCCAAGATAAACCACTGGATTTCCTTGGACACTGTGAGCTAAAAACTGGGTGTAAATTATTGATCATAGATTTACTTATAAATTTTAATAGGTTGGAGGTGCATCTCAAGAGGCTCGTAACATATGTAGAAATACCTACATATAAGGATGAAGTGAGAACCTTACCTTTGTCACAGCTTATAAATGTGAAAGAATTACATAAGCATTTGAATGGTGAAATAATTTATTTATTGGGGAAAGTTGAGAAGAACTTATTTGTTAGAAATTTAATTGCTCATTCAATTCCTACACTAATAAAGGATAAATATATCGTTTTCTTATCTCATGATATTAGTGAATTAAAAAAAATACGCATCAATGCGAAGAGGGAGGATTATAAATATGCAGAAACAGAGAGAACGCAAGCCTTATTAAAATTGAAAGAAAAAATAGATCATAGTAATTATAGTGTTATGAGGCTTAATGATTTGATTGGATTAAATGAGCTTTTAGATTATTTAATAAAGGAAATAGAATTTATTGTGAATCATATATGATAATAAAAAGCCCATCATTTGACGGGCTTTTCGTTTTATTTAGCTTCTTGCTCGGCAGCATGCGCTTTTTGGGTCCAGAACTCAGCTAGTTCCTCATCGCCATCTACACCTAAACCATTGGCATAAATAAAAGCAAGATCGCGCATGGCCTGAACTTCACCCCACTCCGCAGCCTGTTTAACTAAAGCAATCGATTTTTCTACATCTTTTTCAATCACATCACCGCGACGGTAGAAACCGGCCAGCTCTAAAGTCGCAGCAGGGTGCTTCTCGATATTGGCCTTGCTTAACCAGTAATAGGCTAACTCAAAGTGAGCTTTAGATTCTTCCGGATCTTCTTCTGCTAATTCTTTGGCATACACGGTGTAACCTTCACCTAGCCAATACATTGCATCCACCAGACCGCCATTTGCTGCTTTTAAAGCCCATTCTTCAGCAAGAATGATGTCATCATCATGCTCGCTTTGCATATACAGTTCAGCCAGTTCAAATTGCGCTTCAGCATTGCCGGCTAAGGCAAGATTGGTCAGGGCAGCAGGGGGAGAAACACGCTGGGTCATATCAACATCTCAAAAATATTGTGTGTAGACTAAAAGGTTTAAAGCAAAAAAGCCAATCCGAAAGTCAGCTTTTTAAAGAGATTGGTCAATCAAATGATTAGATCAAGCAAAGAATCCCTGAGATCGAGGCGATGAACACACAGAACATTACGATCACTTTAATTCTACTTGCCAGATAACTCAGGCTTAAGCCGACCACCAGTGCTGCAAAAGTCAGACTACCCAGCCAGTAACTGATCATATTGCTGATAGCTCCTGTACACAGGCACAGAATCAGGGCGAGTATGAGCAATACCCAACCGAGAATAGTCGCAAGTTGTGTTTTTGCAGGGTTGAGTTCTGTGTCAAAAATTTGTTTTTGATGTTTGGACATCGACGTTGCAAGCGCAAAGAAACCCAGTGAAGTTAAAGCCCAAATCAGTAAGAAAAACATCATGACTGATTCTCCTTGAGAGCAACCTTGGCTTTTTTAGGCGACAAGCCTTTATGGTTTTTCACTTTTTTAAATGAAAACCAGAACAAGATCGCAAGCACCCACATCGCTAGATCAAAAGAAGCAATGACCCATTGACCATGCATAATGGTGTTCCAGATCGCCTGACCGCCGGTCAGAAAATTGACGATTGGGAGTAAGGCAAATGCGGTAGTGGCAAGCAGTAATAGTTCCAGCCAAGCCTGACGATGAGTGCGAATCATGGCATACAGTAAAGTCAGTAACCAGACAATAAAGAAGCTACGTATTTCCCAGTTCAGACGCATGTCCATGTCTGCCGGAATAAAACGGTTGGCATAGAAATAGGCAGCACAGGCAATCGGTAAACCAATAATGGCAGCGATATTGGTGACTTCCACAAGACGATAACCAAACGATTTATAGCCTTGTTTCTGTTGCTGTGGTGCACGTTTGACACACCATAGAATCAAGCCGGTGGCAATCATCAAGGTACCCACCACACCTGACATGAACAATAACCAGCGTAAAGCCAGATCTACGCCCCGTGCTTCATGCAGTGCGGTGAACACGTTATAGATACCATTTGCGACTGAAGGCATTTTCAGTGTGGTTTGATCTGGCTTTAATTCACCTGTTACGCCATTAAAAGCAAGGCTCGGATAAACATTGCGATAAGCTACGCTGACTCCGTTTAAAGCACGAAGTTCAATTTCAGCTTTTAGGGTATTTGGCTGGATAATAGTTATCGTACCCACCGGGTTATTTTTCCATTCGTTATTGGCTGTTGCCAAGATCGGAGCCAGATCGGTTAACGGTGCAGGAGATGCAATTTGCATTTCATTATGAGAGCGGCGACCTTCACTGCGTGCAGACATTTCACCGCGCTCGCCACGATTTTCTCTCTCAGCTTGCGGTCGACGTTCTTTACTCTCACTATGGCTTTCACGGGATTCAGCCTGAATACTGTTGTCTTGAACCAAACTCTTACGTTGATCCTGAAGGAAAGCACCACGATTTTCATAAATCTGGTTTACGCCCCAGGGCATGAGGGTAAAAAGCAATAATAATAAGCCACTGAAGGTAATCATGATGTGAAAGGGCAGGGCAAATACCGCAGTAGCATTGTGTGCATCCAACCATGAACGCTGACCTTTGCCGGGACGGAAAGTAAAAAAATCCTTGAAAATTTTCTTATGGGTAATGACACCGCTGATGATTGCCACCAGCATGAGCAGGGTCGCAACGCCGACCATCCAGCGCGCCCAGATTCTTGGCAAACCATACAATTCAAAGTGGAAACGGTATAAGAATGAACCACCGCGTGTTTCACGCGCTTGCAAAACTTCGCCGGTGGCGCTGTCAATCGTCACGCGGGTACCGCCACGACGGGCACGCGGATCTTCGCCGGCACTACGAATAGTCAGGGTGGTAGTATTTTGGCGTGAGTTAGGAAGCTGGATTGCCCAGCTGCCAGCATCCGGATGGTGCTGTTGCAGATAAGCCAGTGCCACACGGGTTTGTTCGATTTGAGTCTTTGGTGGAACTGATTGATGAAATTCCGGTTTCATCCAGACGGTAATTTCGTTCTGGAAAAAGCTTAAGGTTCCGGTCAAGAAAATCGCATATAAAAGCCAGCCTAAAATCAGACTGGCCCAGGTATGCAACCACGACATCGACTGGCGTGGACCTTCGGGTTTTGCATCTACTCTCATCTCAATTTCCTAAAAGCTTATAGGCGATATAGAGTAAAACACCGGGAATCGCGATCCCGAGCGTAGCTTTGAGCGTCTTATTCACCATAAATACCCAGATAAATGCAGCAGCATTCAAGCTAAAGCCAATCAGGGTGGCGGACATGGCTGCACTGCTTCCACTGTCGATAAAAAGCTGGGCAATCACGATCGTTGCCAGTGTAGCCAGTAGATAACCGCCAGCACCCGCCAGAATAAAGCGATATAAAATCATCCCACGATAAGCCAGCATACTTGCTTTGACTTTATTTTTGCTTGATGGTTTCGGTGCAGTAACTGTTCCAGTCGCTATGGCTTGCATATTCGGACTATTCATCATCGAAAATTCTATTTACAAACTTATGAAGTAATTAATGATAATGATAACAATTATTGTTTAGATTTTAAATATGGGTTGTTGAACTATTTATATGAAAAATAAGTAAAACTGGAAGTTAGGTTAAAAAAGAGAGGGGGAAGGGAATTAAAAAAGATCAAAATGTAAGGCTTGAAAATAAAAACAGCGGCTCGAAGGCCGCTGTCTAAACTTCATTTTTCACGATTAGTCTTGCTGAATACCTGCAACCACCCAGTCCTGATTTGAACCTGCTGGTTTGGTGAAATGCCAGATTTCTGCGAACGGTTGCGGCAAGCTGTTCAAGTCTTCGCTTACCGTACCTGTAAAGCGTACGCTGACAATATACTGGCCATTGTCAGTCGATGAGTCGACGACCATCGCATTCAGATTTGAAAACTCGGCAACATCCTGATCCTGATTGCTCATGATGTCGTTATACATTGACTGATAAAGTTCAGGAGTCAGATAACGCTGAATTTCAGAAATGTTGCTTGCTGTATTCATGGACTGAATATGGTTAAAACGCTGACGCGCTACACGCAAGAATGCTGCAGGTTCAGTACCATCCGGTAACTGGCTGCCACTTTGGGTATAAGCTGCACCAAAAGGCGCGTTATTTACCGGAGCAGAACCGAACGGAGCATTGTTGCTTGACGTTTGACCACCCACATTCTGACCAAAAATATTGGTACTGTCACCACCGCGAGGTGCAGTCGGTGCCTGACCAAAAGGTGCTGTATTACCAGCACCGCTATTTGGTGCGTATGGGTTAGAAGCTACTTTTTTTTTTGCGCCCATCTTACGGAAAATGAAGAAGGCAACAGCAGCAGCAAGAAGAATCCAGATCCAGCCTGGAATACCACCTTTTTCCTCTTCGGCTTGAGCAGCCTGAGCTTCAGATGCTGCTACACTTTGATCATCCGCCAAGGCATTGGCAGCAACTGCACCAATCGCAGCACCGGCTACACCCGCGGCAACCATGCCGCCGACACCCGGACCGGATTTTTGCTGGGTTGCAGCACCGGCAACTGGCGCTTGTTGAGCAGGCGCAGCTTGACGAGGTTGTTGATAAGATTGAGTAGGTTGTGCAGAACGTTGCATGCCGTGACTTTTACCGCCACCGGCACGTTTTGCTTCAGCTGCAAAAGGCGCAACCAATAAAACTGCTGTCAAGATACCTGTGATCAAACCGCGCTGTCGAACTTCCATTCATTTTTCCTATGAGAATAAAACCTGTTTGTACAGTCTATTTATATAGACTTTATGTGGAATTTCAATCAAAAATCTGTATTTTTTTGCTCTTTGTACGAAATGAGCCGGTTTACAGTTAATTGAGTTCATCACTCAGCGCCATTGCCTCGCTCAAGGCTTCATGTAAACGCGCAACTGCAATAATTTGCACGCCCTCGATGGATTTTTGCGGTGCATTGCCGCGAGGGACAATAATGTATTTAAAACCATGTTTAATCGCTTCTTTCAGCCGTTCCTGACCGTTCGGCACAGGGCGAATCTCTCCAGACAGTCCGACTTCCCCAAAAACCGCCAGCTGTTGCGGTAAGGCTTTGCCACGAATGCTGGAAGCGCAGGCGAGAAGTACCGCCAGATCCGAACCTGTTTCGGTAATTTTCAATCCACCGACAATATTGACGTAAACATCCTGGCCGGAGGTTTGCACACCACCATGCCGATGCATGACTGCAAGGAGCATATTTAGACGGTTCTGATCCAAACCAAGCGCTACGCGTCTTGGTTGGCCATGTGCATCATCGACCAGTGCCTGAACCTCAACCAGTAGCGGGCGCGTACCTTCGCGGCTGATCATTACAATCGAACCGGGAATCGCTTCATCATAACGGCTTAAAAAGATGGCTGAAGGATTGGAAACTTCGCGCAGACCTTTATCGGTCATGCCGAACACACCGAGCTCATTGACCGCACCAAAACGGTTTTTGACCGCTCGGATCATCCGGTAACGTGAATCCGACTGGCCTTCAAAATACAGCACACAGTCCACCATATGTTCCAGTACACGTGGGCCGGCCAGTGCGCCTTCTTTGGTTACATGACCGACCAGAAACAAAGACGTGCCACTATTTTTGGCAAAACGGGTCAACAAGGCCGCTGATTCACGAATTTGTGAGACACCACCTGGTGCAGATTGCAGGGTTTCGGTGTACAGGGTTTGGATCGAGTCCAGGATTGCCACCGCAGGACTTTGCTGGGCCAGTACTTCACAAATACGTTCGACGCAGGTTTCTGCCATGACTTTGAGCTGGTCGGTCGGCAGATCCAGACGCTGGGCACGTAAAGCCACCTGAGACAAGGATTCCTCACCGGTCACATACAGGGCCGGATTTTTGGCAGATGCCATGTGTGTGGCTGTTTGTAGCAAGATGGTAGATTTACCAATCCCGGGATCACCGCCGATCAGGACCACCGACCCGGTTACCAGTCCGCCACCCAAGACCCGGTCAAATTCGCTGATACCCGTTGGTAGACGGGTTTCATGAGAGACTGAGACCTGATTTAAAGTCGTGATGCTGGACGCCTGGCCTGCATATCCACCACCGATTTTTGGCTGGGCGCGATGCGTCACTGCCGGTGCAATGGTCACCTCAACCAGGCTGTTCCATTCCCCGCATTCAGAACACTGCCCCGACCATTTTGGATGATCGGCACCACACTGTTCACAACGATACACACTTTTTGCTTTAGCCATATTTGAAGATGTAGCGATTGAAATTGAGTGACAGCATAGCGGTGAATGCTATAGAAAACCAAGCCTTTCACCTGAAAAATCATGGTTTTTACGACAAGGCTTGTCGTTTTTATTTATGCTGATTTGAATGCTATGCGTCAACGCCGTCTATAATGCCCATCTAGTTATGCTGGAATGGAACAGATCTTGTCACAATTGCTGAAACATATTGATGCGATCGCACGTGAAAAAAACCGTGATGTGCTGTTTGTGCATTTTGATCATTATGTACATCCAGATCGGGACGCAAACTCGGTTCGCCAAATGTTGATCGGCTGGCTAGAGCAACAGGGCATTGTCTATATGCCGTGTTTAGGTGTGGATCAAACCGTCCATAGTGAAATCTACCTAGGTGGTCTTTATCTGGATGTACCTTTTGATCTGCATCATAAAACCTATCAAAAATTGAGTGGATATCTGGAAGATGAACAGGGCAATATGAAAATTAAAGGCATTCAGTTTTTTGTTTTATCTTTAGGACTAGCGTTGGAACTTGAATCTGAGTGGGACAAGCTGGCTTGTAGTGGTTTACGTTGCTAAATTTTCATGATGAAGAATGGAAAAGATGAAGCATAAAAAGCCACGATTAACGTGGCTTTTTACTATTTGAATTGAGTAGTTAAATAATAACTTATCAATTAATAAAGTTCACCAGATTTACGTCTTGCAATGAAGTCTTTCGATTCTTTGGCAATGACGCCAGACAGTAATAATAATGCGATTAAGTTCGGAACCGCCATCAGGCCGTTAAATGTATCGGCGAATAACCACACCAAATCCAGAGTCGCAACACAGCCGATAAACACGGTAATGATATAAAAAATACGATACGGCAGTACGAATTTTTCACCAAGTAGATAGGTGGCACATTTTTCACCGTAGTAGCTCCAGCCTAAAATGGTGGAATAGGCGAAGAAAATAATCCCGAAAGTCACCATCCAACCACCGACACCCGGCAGCAGTTTGTCGAACACACCGATAGTCAGTACCGCACCGGTTTGATCCCCGAATGAATTACCGGCCATGATATAACCCATTACTAGGACAATACCGGTAATTGAACAGACAATAATGGTATCAATGAAGGTACCGGTCATAGACACCAGACCTTGACGGGCTGGATGATCGGTTTTTGCCGCTGCAGCAGCAATCGGCGCAGAACCCATGCCGGCTTCGTTGGAGAATACACCACGTGCCACACCATAACGAATCGCCGCACCAATTGCACCGCCCACTGCGGCTTCTCCAGTAAAGGCATAGGTGAAGATGATTTTAAGCGCAGGAACGACCAGTTCGAGATTATTAAAAATGATAATTAATCCCCCTGCCACATAGCCTATAGCCATAATAGGAACAATCAGTGACGCTGCTCTGGAAATCGATTTAATCCCGCCCAAAATCACCAGTGCCGAAAAGACAGTAATAATAATACCTGTCATCCAGGTTTCGATGCCCAAGCTGTTTTGCACTGCCAATGCTACGGTATTGGACTGTACGGAGCTGCCGATCCCAAAAGAAGCCAGTGCCCCGAACAAAGCGAAAATCAGTGCCAGCCATTTCCATTTCAGACCCCGCTCGATGTAGTACATCGGACCACCGGACATTTCACCTTTCTCATTTTTCACTCGGTATTTGACTGCCAGAACACCTTCGCCATATTTGGTCGCCATACCAAACAGGGCAGTCATCCACATCCAGAACACGGCACCTGGACCACCGAGGACACAGGCAGTGGCTACGCCAGCAATATTACCGGTACCAATCGTGGCAGAGAGTGCGGTCATGAGTGAAGCGAATTGGGAAATATCACCTGAATGGTCAGGATGCTTGCCAAAGACCTGTTTAAAGGCTAGGGGCAACATGCGGAACTGCCAGAACAATAAACGGAAGGTAAGGAATATCCCGGTACCAACAATCAGTACCAGCATATAAGGGCCCCAGACCCAGCCGCTTAAAGTTTCCATTAAACTTTGTAAATTTTGCATAAAATTCTTCTTATTGATCCATGTCTGTGTAGTTCGAGGTATTGATTAAAAAGCAATTGCTATGCCAGATGCATTCATCCTAAATGCATAAATTGGCTGAATAGTGTTTTATTTTTTACACAGTTTTAAAAATTTGACAAGAAATTACTGGAATCTTTCAGGTCAAAAATAAAGCAAAAATGTAACTGGAGAGCGATATAAGAAAAATAAATTAACTTCTTCAATTAATCAGGAAATACAAATGATGCAAATTTTATTTTTGTATTCAGCATTTTTTACGTTAATTTGTCGCGAGTAAAACTCAAAGTTGTAATTAATAATGTCAGAAAAATATAACAATTCATCGGCAGAGCACGGTGAATTAAAGCGGAGTTTGTCCAATCGGCACCTACAGTTAATTGCCATTGGGGGCGCCATTGGAACCGGCCTGTTTATGGGTTCGGGTAAAACCATCAGTCTCGCAGGTCCTTCGATTCTGGTGATCTATATGATCATCGGTTTTATGGTCTTTCTGGTGATGCGTGCATTGGGTGAGCTGTTACTCTCCAATTTACAATATAAATCATTTATTGATTTTGCCACGGATCTGATCGGGCCTTGGGCCGGATACTTTGTTGGCTGGACCTACTGGTTGTGCTGGATTACCATCGGGATCGCGGATCTGTCAGCCATTATTTACTATCTGCAATTCTTCAATAATGGCTTGCCCTTTAGCCCTGAAGAAGGCGTCATGATCAGTGTTGCCGCGATTGTGTTTATCATGGGCTTGAATCTGGTCACGGTAAAACTGTTTGGTGAAATGGAATTCTGGTTTGCCCTGGTCAAAATTATCGCCATTGTGGTGCTGATTGCCGTTGGTCTGTGGATGGTGTTTACTGGCTTTACCAATGATGTTGGTACGGTCGCATCCTTTAGTCATATCTGGGAGCATGGCGGTTTGTTCCCAACGGGTGCCATGGGCTTCCTGGCCGGTTTCCAGATTGCCATCTTTGCCTTTGTGGGGGTGGAACTGGTGGGGACTACCGCGGCTGAAACCAAAGATCCGGAAAAGAACCTGCCAAAAGCGGTGAACTCTATTCCGATCCGTATCATTATTTTCTATGTATTGGCACTGCTCATTGTGATGTCAGTAACTCCATGGAACCAGATTGACCCGAATGTTTCGCCCTTTGTAAACCTGTTCAGTCAGGCTGGCATTGCAGCGGCTGCGATTATCATGAACCTGGTGGTATTGTCCTCGGTGATGTCATCGATGAACAGTGGCGTATTCTCAACCAGTCGTATGCTGTTTGGCCTGTCGCGTGAAGAGCAGGCACCGGTTGCTTTTGGTCGCTTGAATCGTCGCGCAGTGCCTGCAAATGCCCTGTATTTTTCTGCGGTGTGTTTGTTGCTGGGTGCAGCACTTCAGTATTTTGTTCCGGATACCGTTCGGGCCTTTACCTTGGCCACGACTTTATCCACGATTCTGTTTATTTGTGTCTGGATCATCATTATCTGGAGCTATATTGTGTATTACAAAACACGTCCAGAGTTGCATGCTAAATCGACCTTTAAGCTGCCAGGTGGATTAGTGACCTGTTGGATCGTGATTATCTTCTTCCTGAGCATGATCGTGGTCTTGGCGCTGGAAGAGGATACTCGCCAGGCACTGATGATCAGTCCGATCTGGTTTGTCCTGCTAATCATTGGATATTTTGGTTTCTATAAACAGAAACATAAATAAACCTTATCAATAAAAACGTCAGCGATCTGCTGGCGTTTTTTTTTGTCTAAAGATACTCTCTAGCGTTTAACGCTTGGGTCATGCCGAATGATCGCGTTATACTTCATCGAAACTATTACATTAGGTGGTCAGATGCGCCAAGTCATTTGCTACATCAGTATCTTAGCGACAGGTCTTGCTCTTGCAGGTTGTGGACAGTCAGGTGCTTTGCACTTGCCGAATGATCCGAATTACGACAAGCGTGCCAAGTATCTGTTATACAAAAATACTGAAACTGAGCCTAAAGCGTCCGATGAAGAACGCGAGGCACCTGTGCAACAACAGTTTGCT
This sequence comes from Acinetobacter lwoffii, assembly GCF_024129685.1. Taxonomy (GTDB): domain Bacteria; phylum Pseudomonadota; class Gammaproteobacteria; order Pseudomonadales; family Moraxellaceae; genus Acinetobacter; species Acinetobacter lwoffii_X. The sequence goes on from NZ_JAMXXL010000005.1 coordinate 92,144, forward strand.
GCACCTACCGATTCAGACGTTAAAACCACACCATAACGCTTTCACAGAAAGGATACCTTCATGAGTTTCACCCGCATTAATGGGGTATTGCACGCTGAGCAATGTTCATTACAACAGCTCGCGGAGCAATTCGGCACACCACTCTATGTTTATTCTAAAGCCACTTTGGAAAAGCATTTTTTAGATATGGATCGTGCTTTTGATTTTATCCACCATCAAATCTGTTTTGCGGTAAAGTCCAACTCTAATCTTGCGGTATTGAATGTATTGGCCAAACAGGGTGCCGGTTTTGATATTGTGACCGGTGGTGAATTGGCGCGTGTGCTGAAAGCCGGTGGTGATGCATCGAAAATTGTATTTTCCGGTCTGGGTAAAACTGAAGCGGATATCAAAAAAGCTTTAGAAGTCGGGATTGCCTGCTTTAACGTCGAATCGTATGCCGAGCTGGATCGTATCCAGAAAGTTGCGGCTGAATTGAATGTCAAAGCGCCGATTTCCTTGCGTGTGAATCCGGATGTCGATGCCAAAACCCATCCTTATATTTCAACCGGCTTAAAAGAAAATAAATTCGGTATTCCGTCTGATAGCGTGTTTGAAACTTATCAATATGCAGCGTCATTGCCAAATCTGGATGTGGTTGGGATTGACTGCCATATCGGTTCACAGCTGACTGAAACCCAGCCATTTGTGGATGCACTGGATCGTGTCATTGTGATGATCGACCAGTTAAAAGAGCTGGGCATTCACCTCAAACACATCGATATCGGCGGTGGTCTGGGTGTGACGTATAAAGATGAAACCCCGCCGTCGGTTGAAGAATATGCCAATGCGCTACGTCCAGCTTTAGAAAAATTGGGCTTGAAAGTGTATATGGAACCGGGACGTAGTATCTCTGCCAATGCAGGTGTGCTGCTGACTAAAGTGGATCTATTAAAACCAACGAATCACCGTAATTTCGCGATTATTGATGCTGCGATGAATGACCTGATTCGTCCTGCTTTATATGAAGCATGGATGGACATTCAATCTGTTACACCTCGTACCGATGTCGAAACGAAAGAATGGGATGTCGTGGGCGCAATTTGTGAAACTGGTGATTTCCTGGGTAAAGAGCGCGAGCTTGCGATCAAGGAAAATGATGTGCTGGCTGTACTTGGCGCTGGTGCATACGGTTTTGTGATGAGTTCAAATTACAACAGCCGTGGACGTGCTGCTGAGGTAATGGTCGATGCTGATCAGGCACATTTGATTCGTGAACGTGAGACGATTGAATCACTTTGGGAACGTGAGCGTTTATTGCCTTAAGGATAAATCAGGATGTTATTAGAATTTACCAAGATGCATGGTCTGGGCAATGACTTTATGGTGGTTGATCTGATCAGCCAGCGTGCTTATTTAGACACTTTGACCATTCAGCGTTTGGCCAATCGTAACTTTGGCATTGGTTTTGATCAACTCTTGGTGGTTGAGCCACCCGATGTCCCAAGTGCAGACTTTAAATATCGGATTTTTAATGCCGATGGTTCAGAAGTGGAACAATGTGGCAATGGCGTGCGCTGTTTTGCCAAATTTGTACATGATCGTCAGCTCACGACCAAAACCAAAATCAAGGTACAAACCAAATCTGGTATTGTAGAGCCGGAATTGGGTGCGAATGGTTGGGTACGGGTCAATATGGGTTATCCAAAATTTTTGCCTCAGGAAATTCCATTTGTAGCTGATGCGCCGGAGAGCCTGTATGACATCGATCTTGCTGGTGGTGAAAAGCTGACCATTGATGTGGTCAATATGGGGAATCCACATGCGGTGACAATTGTACCGGATGTGATCGCTGCTGATGTCGCACGTATTGGTCCACAAGTTGAATCACATGCGCGCTTCCCGGCACGAGTCAATGCTGGCTTTATGCAGATTATTGATGAAAAACATGCACGTTTACGTGTGTACGAGCGTGGTGTAGGCGAGACCTTAGCTTGTGGTACAGGTGCCTGTGCTGCCGCAATTTCAGGTATGCGCCGTGGTCTGCTGTCGAGCAAAGTGGAAGTTGAACTGGCAGGCGGCAAGCTGCAAATTGAATGGAAAGAAGGTGATGTGGTCTGGATGACCGGACCAACGGCGACCGTGTATGAAGGACGTCTGGATTTACGTTATTTCCAGGGTTAAGCTTGGTTCCGCTTGAGAAAAAAGCACTGTCTGATCGATGGTGCTTTTTTTATGCTAGGATGGGAAAAACCGTAGAATTTGAATGAGATGAATACGCTTGTTTTCCTGCCGGGTGCTTCAGGAAGCCAGCACTTTTGGCAGCCATTAAGGGCAGCATTAACCAAATATCCAGATCAGCAAGTCATTGCCTATCCAAGCTTTGATGGCGTAGCACCAAATTTGGCCATTCAAAACCTGTATGATCTGCAAGAATTCGTGAAAGAAAAAATTGAGGATGATTCCATTCTGATTGCCCAGTCTATGGGCGGTGTCTTGGCCGTTGGGTTGGCACTCAATCATCCGCAGAAAGTCAAAGGGCTGGTATTGTTGGCGACATCTGGTGGTCTGAATTTAAAAACTTTTCATTGTGCAGACTGGCGAACAGATTATCGTGAACTGTTTAAAACAGCGCCGGACTGGTTTGAACAAGACCAAACTGAATTTAGCCGCGTTCAGCTCGCAAGTCTGGACGTTCCGATCTTGCTGATCTGGGGCGATCATGATCCTTTAAGTACTGTTCAGCTTGGACAATACTTGGCAGGAATTTTTAAAAATGCAAAATTGCATATTATCCAAGGTGGAGATCATTTCTTTGCCAATACGCATGCAGATCAGGTTGCAATGCTGATTCAAGATTATTTGGAGCAACTCTAAATGGAGCAAGCAGTGATTGTCCCACCCCAACTCTTGCTCAATATGTGGCTGAAAGAACGTGAAATCCAAAACCAGTCCAAACATACCTTGCAAGCCTATGAACGTGATGTCTCGGATTTTTTAGAGTTTTGCCAGCGTGAGCAGCTCAATTTAAACGATGTAGAAGCCACCGATTTACGCCAGTTTCTGGCTGAAAAAGTCGAACAGCATCAGCTGAGTCCCAGCAGTCTGCAACGTATGCTCTCGGCCATTCGCCAGTTTATGAAATGGGCTGAGCAGGCACAGCATATGGTTTTTAATCCTGCGGATGATTTTCAGTTGAAACGTCAATCGCGTCCTTTGCCGGGCATGGTGGATATTGAAACCGTCAACCAGATTATTGATCAGCCGGCGCCCGAAAATGAAATACAGCAGCAAATGTGGCTCCGGGACAAAGCGATTTTGGAATTGCTTTATTCCAGTGGGCTGCGTCTGGCAGAACTGCAAAGCCTGAGAATTAAAGATATTGATTTCAACCGGCAGTTATTACGCATTACTGGTAAAGGCAATAAAACCCGGATAGTGCCTTTCGGTTCCAAGGCCAAAGACAGCGTGATGGCTTGGTTGCAAGTCTATCCCTTATGGAATGGCGATTTTGTACCGGAGGCGAATGTATTTATTACCCAGAAAGGCAATCCGCTCGGTGCACGACAAATTGAAAATCGGGTCAAGTTTCAGGCGCAGCGCGCAGGCGTGAATGTAGATTTACATCCGCATTTGTTAAGACATTGTTTTGCGAGTCACATGTTATCGAATAGCCGGGACTTACGAGCCGTGCAGGAAATGCTGGGACACAGTAATTTAACCACCACGCAAATTTATACCCATGTTGATTTTGACCATCTGGCCCAGATTTATGATCAGGCCCATCCGCGTGCGCAGCATAAAGAAGATTGATCATGTGCCCAGTTTTAAAGAATAAAAATCATGAAAATTGTATTTTTGGCACAAAACTTTCATATATAAACCTTAAAATGGAATTGAATTGAACATTGGCGTTCGGGTAAGCATTTCACTATTGTCTTATTCGTTAAATGCGCCATTTCAGGTATAACAATAACTAGTATTTAATATTTAAAATGAAATATTGCTGAGCAGCGTCTCAGCATTTGACCGATGGGAGGTGACATGGACACACTGGTAATTGCAGATATAGAGCAAAAATATGCACAGTTAAGTGAAGCTCAAAAAGAAATGTTTGCAGGTTATGGTCTGCGACAAATCAAACATTTTGTGGACATTAGCTTACCCAATCTTGAAGCGACCTTACCTGAAGGCGCCATCATTCAAGGCATTAATGCCGATGGGAAAGTTCAGGCCTTTAATGCGGCGACTGGACAATACTATTTATGGATTTCTGACTTGCAATGGCAATTGTCGAATCGTGCGACCCAAGCAGTCGATTTAAAAGAAGATGCGATTGCGATTTGGCAAATTTTTGAATTGGCAGACTATGAGCTGGTAGATTTAAGCCATGTACATCGTGATTTTTTAGCACAAGAAACTGAGTAAATTCTGAAGCATCCACACAGCATAAAAATAAGACTCAGTCCTGTGGTTTGGCTTTGCTCAAGAGGAAAAGGTTGTCTTCTATTATAGGCAACCTTTTTTATACGAGAACTTGCAATCTATGCGCTTGCAGCACAGGTTATGGTTTCAGCAAGCTACGATCATTCAAATCTTAAATTAAGAACATAGCTTCGTTATCTAAAATCAGTTTGCCTATAAATCTTCTAAAGGTAGCTGGAAACTCTGTTTAATAATCTGACTCGGTAAATCTGTTTTGACACTGGTAATACCATTTTTTTTAGTTAGATGTGTGGACTGGAATTTGCGATAACTTTCCAGATCAGGCACCACGACTTTCAACATGGCATCGCTCTCTCCCAGAATAATGTAGCACTCCATCACCTGAGGCAGTTCTTTCATCGCCTCAATAAAGGTATCAATGGTTTCGGCATCCTGACCGACTAACCAGATGCGTGAAAATAAAATCAGCTGAAAACCAATTTTTTGTTGGTCGACAATAGTCGTGTAATTCTGAATCACGCCTGCATCTTCCAGTAATTTTACCCGGCGTAAACAGGATGAAGGTGAAAGTCCGATTTCACGTGCCAGATCATTATTCTGAATACGGCCATTGGCCTGTAAATGTCGAATGATATTTTTATCAATTCGATCAAGTTTTACCCGCACAGACTTGGTGGATATTTTCATAAATTAGAATAATATTCGAAAAATAATACTTATTATAAAATAAATTGAAAGCCAATTTTGTAAAAAATCGCAGATACTTGTTTCACTTTCTGGAGTTTGAAAGGAAAAGGAAATGTCTGTATTTGTACTCTTTGCACTGACCGTGCTTCCCCTGATTTTTACGCCTGGACCCGATATGTTATTTATCCTGTCTCAAGTGATGGGTAAAGATGCAAAAGCAGGCATGATGGCAACCTTAGGGGTGTGTTGCGGTTATCTGGTGCATTCTATTCTGGTGGCACTCGGAATTGCGGCTATTATTATCTCTTTTCCGGTGCTGTTTGAAACAATTCGCTGGCTTGGGATTGCGTATCTGTTGTATTTGGCCTTTAATTTGCTCAAATCGGTATTCAGTAAAAAAGCGCTGAACATTGAGAAAAAGACCTCAGCCAATCCGATTAAAAAAGGTTTTTTTACTGCGCTGTTAAATCCAAAAGGCATGTTGATTTATTTTGCGATTTTGCCGCAGTTTATTGATAAATCCGCCAATACTGTCAGCCAAGGTTTGATCCTGTCCTTTATTTTTATCAGTCTGATTTTTGTAGTGTATTGTAGCTTAAGTATTTTGTTCAGCAAAATCAGCCAAAAAACCCAAATGGATGAACGTAAACAAAAATGGGTGGATGGAACTTCTGGTGGTTTACTGGCACTTGCTGCAAGCTGGCTCATCATCAATTAATCTGGTTGCAAAGAAGCATACTGTTCGCAGTATGCTTTTTTTATAATTGCGAAGATTTGAAATTAAATATTCACTTTGTCGGCGTAGAATTCAATGCGCTGGTTTATTATTTGGTCAATTTGTCTTTATATTAGGTTTAATTCGCTCTCAAAAAGAGTTCTGTCCAAAATGACAAAAGCTGACATACGTATATTCCGGCTGTTTTGCTTCAAGCTGCTTTAAATCAATTTAAATTAAATGTGATCAATCAAAACTTCTGATGTGATTAATCAGATAAAAAAATAATATAAATCAATGGTTAAATTTTAAGTAAATATTGATACATTTCATTGTAATAAAACGATAACAATTAATTGTGAACGCATCGTTCAGGGAAAATTACGCATTTTTACACCTCTTTGTTGAATTGTGACTTGACCGAAATGCCGTACACATTGCAAGATAGGGCACCTAAAAAAATTTAAGTGAAGAGTTACACTAACTTTTCTCAACATTTACATTTGCTAAAACAGCCGAGGATTACATGAAGGCTCTTGTTGCTGTAAAACGTGTGGTTGATGCCAACGTTAAAGTTCGTGTTAAACCGGACAACAGTGGTGTTGACTTAACTAACGTTAAAATGTCAATTAATCCATTCTGTGAAATCGCAGTGGAAGAAGCGGTTCGTTTAAAAGAAAAAGGAACTGTTTCAGAAATCATTGTTGTTTCTATTGGTCCTAAAGAAGCCCAAGAACAGATCCGTTCTGCAATGGCGCTTGGTGCTGACCGCGGTATTCTGGTTGAAGCTGATGACAGCCAACTGGGTGCGCTGGAAATCGCTAAAATTCTGAAAGGCGTTGTTGACGCTGAACAACCACAATTGATCCTTCTGGGTAAGCAAGCAATTGATGATGACTCGAATCAGGTTGGTCAGATGCTTGGCGCTCTAATGGGTGCAGGTCAAGGTACATTCGCTTCTGAAGTAAAAGTAGATGGCGATAAAGTACAAGTAACACGTGAAGTAGACGGCGGTTTACAAACTGTTGAGCTGAAACTTCCAGCAATCATTACCACGGACTTGCGTTTGAACGAGCCTCGTTATGCGGCACTTCCAAACATCATGAAAGCGCGTAAAAAACCGCTGGATACCAAGTCACCTGCAGATTTCGGTGTAAACCCTGCAACTAAACTGAAAACAGTGAAAGTTGAATCACCTGCAGAGCGTAAAGCTGGCGTACAAGTGAAGTCTGTAGACGAGCTTGTAGAAAAATTGAAAAACGAAGCGAAAGTGATCTAATACAGAAGGATAAAAATCATGAGTATTTTAGTTATCGCTGAGCACGACAACAAAGCATTAAACGCTGCTACTTTAAACGTTGTTGCTGCAGCGCAAAAAATCGGTGGTGATATCACTGTATTGGTTGCTGGTTCTGGCGCTCAGGCAGTTGCTGACCAAGCGGCTAAAGTTGCGGGTGTAAGCAAAGTATTACTTGCTGATGACGCTGCTTATGCAAACCAATTGGCTGAAAACGTGGCTAAACTTGTTGCTGAATTAGGTAAAGGCTATACACATATCCTTGCTGCTTCTACAACAACTGGTAAAAATATTTTACCACGTGCAGCTGCGCTTCTTGACGTAAGCATGATCACTGACATCATTGCGGTAGATGGTCCTAAGACTTTCAAACGTCCGATCTATGCAGGTAACGCAATTGCGACTGTAGAATCAGGCGAAAGCATCGTATTGGCGACTGTTCGTGGTACAGCATTTGATGCTGTAGCTGCTGAGGGTGGTTCTGCTGCTGTTGAAGCTGCTGCGTCTACTGGTGATGCCGGTATTTCTAAGTTTATCAACGAAGAAATCGTAAAATCTGAACGACCTGAACTGACAGCTGCGCGTATTGTGGTTTCTGGTGGTCGTGGTGTTGGTTCTGGTGAGAACTATCACAAGATCCTTGATCCATTGGCTGACAAGCTTGGTGCTGCTCAAGGTGCATCACGTGCTGCGGTAGATGCTGGCTTCGTACCAAACGATATGCAAGTGGGTCAAACTGGTAAAATCGTTGCGCCTGATCTGTACATCGCAGTCGGTATCTCTGGTGCGATTCAGCATTTGGCGGGTATGAAAGAGTCTAAAGTGATCGTTGCGATCAACAAAGACGAAGAAGCGCCAATCAATGCAGTCGCTGACTACTGGTTAGTCGGTGATTTGAACACTGTTATTCCTGAATTGGTTTCTAAAATCTAATTCTTGAATCGGATTCAAAAAACGCTCTTGTGCAGGCAGTGAAAGCAATGCTTTCCTGTTTTGTCCAAGGGCGTTTTTTTATGCAAAAATTTTAAAAATACTCGGCAGTCGAAACTAGAGTATTTCATTTGCATGAAAAGTGATAAAATTCCGGTTTGGTTTTTCTCCTGTTTTTAATCATGTCCTTTTCCAAAGCCGCCCATATCCTGTTCATTAGTTTTCTGCTGATTGCGCTTTATCTGGGTATTTGCATTCATACTGCCCTGAATGCACCGCCTGCGGTGACTCAGTATTTATTTAGTGAATCAGGCGCTTTTGAAGTCATGAGTCCATGGTTATGGTACTTGCTGGCAGTGCTGTGTTTGCTCAATGTTGAAATCAAACCTAATACCCGAGTGTTTACGGCTATAGCAGCGACATTGTTGGGATTGCGGGAAATGGATTTTCATAAGCAGGTGTTTGAAATGAGTTTTATTAAAACTAATTTCTATCGCAGTGCTGAAATTCCGCTCATGGATAAGCTGCTCGGATTTATTTTATTGCTCGGGATTATTTTTGTCTTTCTGGTACTGGCGAAAAAATTGGTTCAAACCATACGAAGCATGAAAGATTCTTTGAATATTGCACATTTTTTTATCTTCCTTACCATTGCCTGTGGCGGACTGAGCAAGGTGCTCGATCGCACGACTTCAACCCTGAAAGATGAATTCGGCATCCAGTTGGTGCCACATACACAAATCATGATTATGACCATTGAGGAAGGGGTGGAGATGTTATTGCCAGTTTTATTGATTGTGGCTGTGCTGAGCTATCGTAAAGTACTGAACCAGACACAATAAAAATATAGAAAAAACGATGAAGATGCGCCAGTTGATTGGCGCATTTTGTTTTTATAGTACTGTATTTCTCAAAATTTTGGGTATGGAAAAATCCTGTCTGGATGTGCTGGTTTTCGGTTTTGAAATAACAAGAAAATGATCACTAAAATGAAGATAATTAACAAGGTTAAGCTGAATATTTCGACACAAAAATACAAGTGTTTATGCTATAATTTAGGGCTGTATTTTAGTTTTTAACTCAGTCGTTTGAGTTAATGATTTTGCTAGTTTTACGACATATAAATACAAGCCAAAATTGGCTTGTAGAATAAGGAGTATGCATGAGCGTATCGGAAATTAGACCGATTGCCATTGAGGATGAACTTAAAAGCTCATATCTCGATTATGCGATGAGCGTGATTGTGTCACGTGCATTGCCCGATGTACGAGATGGTTTAAAACCTGTTCATCGTCGTGTGCTTTTCGCAATGCACGAATTAGGCAATGACTATAACAAAGCTTATAAAAAGTCTGCACGTGTAGTCGGTGACGTCATCGGTAAATATCACCCGCATGGTGATTATGCCGTATACGAAACCATTGTACGTATGGCGCAAGATTTCAGCTTGCGTTACCAATTGGTTGATGGTCAAGGTAACTTCGGTTCGGTCGATGGCGATAGCGCAGCAGCCATGCGTTATACCGAAGTGCGTATGCGTAAACTGACCCACGAACTGTTAGCGGATCTTGAAAAAGATACCGTCGAGTGGGAAGACAACTACGATGGCTCTGAGCGTATTCCTCAAGTCATGCCAACCCGTGTTCCGAACTTGTTGATTAATGGTGTCACTGGTATTGCAGTCGGTATGGCGACCAATATGGCGCCGCATAACATGACTGAAGTTGTGAATGCGTGTCTGGCCTATGCCAATGATCCTCAAATCAGCATTGAAGGATTGATGGAACATATTTCTGGTCCGGATTTCCCGACAGGCGGTATCATTTACGGTAAATCAGGCATCGTCGATGCATATCGTACCGGTAAGGGCCGTTTGCATATTCGTGGTAAGTACCATTTCGAAGAAGATCCGAAAAATGGCCGTACCACGATTGTCTTCACTGAAATTCCATATCAGGTCAATAAAGCAAAAACCATTGAGCGTATTGCTGAACTGGTCAAAGAGAAAAAACTGGAAGGCATTTCAGAGCTTCGTGACGAGTCTGACAAAGACGGTATGCGTATCGCGATTGACCTGAAGCGCGGTGAAAACGCTGAAGTGATCGTGAACAACCTGTTCCAGAACACGCAACTTGAAAACTCTTTCAGCATCAACATGGTTTGTCTGGATAATGGCCAACCAAAATTGATGAACTTGAAAGACATCATTGCAGCGTTTATCCGTCACCGTCAGGAAGTGGTCACGCGTCGTACCATGTTCGAATTACGCAAAGCGCGTGAACGTGGTCATATCTTGGAAGGTTTAACCGTTGCTCTGGCAAATATTGATGCCATCATCGAAACCATCAAGAGTTCTGCAAATCCGGCTGAAGCGCGTGAGCGTTTGCAGGCAGGTGAGTGGGCAGGTGGCGGTGTTTTGGCCTTGTTGGAAAAAGCCGGTTCAGTTTCTGTGCGTCCGGATGAGATTGAAGGTGAAGACCCAAGTCGCCCATTTGGTTTGGATGGCGAGATTTATCGTTTGTCACCAACCCAGGTGAATGCAATTATGGAACTTCGCTTGCATCGTTTAACTGGTCTGGAACAAGACAAGTTACATGCTGAATATAGTGAAATCCTGTCACAAATTGCTGAACTGACTGCAATTTTGAATGACTTTAATCTGTTGATGAACGTGATTCGTGAAGAATTGGCATTAATTCTTCAGCAGTATGGCGATGCACGTAAAACGTCGATTGTCGAGTCACGTATCGATTTCTCTCGTGAAGATCTGATTCCTGAAGAGCAAATGGTGCTGACGGTATCGAAATCAGGTTATGCGAAAACTCAACCATTGTCTGACTACGCTGCACAGCGTCGTGGTGGCCGTGGTAAGTCTGCGACTAGCATGAAAGAAGATGATTACATTCAACATCTGATTGTGACTTCAAGTCATGCGACAGTACTTTGTTTTACCAACGTTGGTAAGGTCTATCGTCTGAAAGTGTATGAAGTGCCGCAAGCATCACGTGGTGCCAAAGGCCGCCCAATGGTGAACTTGCTGCCACTGGATGAAAATGAGACCATTACTGCGATCTTGCCGGTGATCGATGCGCCGAAGAAATTCAAAGAACGTCTGGCTGACTTCAAGGCATTTGTAAAAGCCAATGCAGCGCAGTTGCAAGCCAATGAAGTGATCAATGCTCATTTTGCTGAGCTTGAAGCAGCGCTGACAGAATCTGAAGATGGTGCGGATGATATTTCTGATGCATTGCGTATTCAATTGAAACAGTTGGGCTTGGAGCTTTCTGCAACAGATCTTGATGATGACATCATCAATGGCTTTGCTCAGCAGGCTGAAGCGGTACGTAAAAACTTCTATGTGTTTATGGCGACTGAATACGGTACGATTAAACGTGTAGAGCTTGAACAGTTCTCGAATGTTCGTTCAAACGGTTTACGTGCGATTGAGTTGAATGGTGACGATACCCTCATTGGTGTGGCGATTACTGATGGCGAACAGCAAATCATGTTGTTCTCGAACGAAGGTAAAGCCATTCGCTTCGCTGAGACGGATGTACGTTCAATGGGCCGATCTGCCAAAGGTGTACGTGGTATGCGCGTGACCATTGGTGCAGCTGCACAGCTAGAAGAAAATGACGAAACTGAGATCGAGTCTGATGACGAAGATGGTTCAGATTCAGCATTGATTAGCCGAATCGTATCACTGGTTGTTGTACCTGAAACTGGCGAAGTACTGTGTGCATCTGAAAACGGTTATGGTAAACGTACTCCAGTAGATGATTTCCCGACCAAGAAACGTGGCGGTAAGGGCGTGATTGCGATCAAGACCTCTGAACGTAACGGTCAATTGGTGGGCGCTGTTGCCATCGATGCTTCTAAAGAACTGATGCTAATCTCTGATGGCGGTACGCTGGTTCGTACCCGTGCATCTGAAGTGGCGCAAACCGGTCGTAACGCACAGGGTGTTCGTCTGATCCGCCTAGGTAATGAGGAATTGCTGGTTGGTGTCGTTTCAATCGAAGCGGTTGAAGAAGATGAGTTTGTTGAAGCGATTGAAGGTGCAGAATCTTTAGTAGCAGAAACAGATGTAGCAGCTGAAACTGAGCAAGTTGCAAAAGATGGTGAAAATTCAGTAGAAGAATAAGTTTTTTACTGATAAAAAGGGCGCTTCGGCGTCCTTTTTTATAAACCTTGACTGCGTAAGAGTAAGCGATGAAAACCAAATTAATGTTGTTGGCAGCAGCGGTTGCATTGACTGGCTGTAATTCAATGGACAATATTCCGAATCCGAGTCCTGAACAGGAAAAGGCGGCACAGCTGGCTTATGAGGATTTGCGTGACGGGAAATATGAGGAATTTCTGGATCAGTTAGAACCGCAGTTGCAAACCCAGTTTAAGGATAATGAAAAGCTGATGAAACGCTTTTCACGTTCAATTCCTCAAGGTGAATACAAGTCTAAGACTTTAATGACCAAAGAGATTGAAGAAGCAACCAATCAGCCTGGACAATATAAGGTCAGTTATGAAATTGCCTATCCGGAGAATCTGGTTCAGTATGATGTGAGTTTTGATAAGCCGAATGGTAGCAACAAGATTCGTAATTTCAATATTCAGGTCTTTGGCGAATCAAGTAAATAAGTGGAATAGGCGCATTGCTATAATGTTCTATCTGCTTTGATGACCAGAAATTAAACGTCGATAAGCCAAGAAAAAGCACATGCTGCCGATCATTCCAAGATAAAGCAATTTAGGCAAGACTAGTGCGGTAGGTACACCCATCTGATTGAGTTGAATAAACATCTGCACAATTTGGGTAGAGGGCAGGATTTCGCCAACGACTTGCATCCAGATGGGCATGGCAGCATGTGGCCAGGCCGCACCAGATAAAAAGAACAGTGGAATGGAAGTGAATACAATCACATGACCCGCACGTTCTGGCAGATCCAGAAAACTGGCAAATAGGCAGGTCATGCCAATTATCGTGTAGATAAAAACCGGAACAGCCAGTAGCATCCCGAACAGGTTGCCACCGCGCGGATAATCAAACAGCCAGAAGCTGAAACCGAATAAATAGAAACATCCCAGACAGCCAATAGTAAAGACTGCTAAACCCATCCCCATGAGTGCATTTGCGTTTAATTCTATTTTTCTTTCCCGATATACTAAAATCAGCATACTCAAACCCAAAAGAATGGTTTGGTGGATAATTAAGGGTGCAACCGCAGGAAAGACATAACTGCCATAGCCGGACAGTGGATTAAATAAAGGAATTTGATGCACAGAAAGGGCCGGTGAAAAGTCCGAGACCTCGCCAAAGCGTTCAGTATAGTCTGCTAAAGTTTGCTCAACCGATGTGGCTAAGCCCAGACCAATTTGTTTGGTTACTAAAAAGTTGGCTGTGCTTAAATACAGGCCAATGCCACCTGTTTCACCATGCCTTAAGCTTTGCGATAAATTGTCCGGCAGAAGTAAAATACCATCGGCTTTTTGAAATTCCACCCATTGTTTGGCTTCGGCAAAATTGCCGGTAATCGCCTCAATTTCCACATTGGGGCTTTGTGCCACCTGACCAATAATGCGGGTGCTTAAGTTACTTTGTTCTTCATCGACAATGATAATGGGTAAGGCTTCAGCCTGCTGTGCCTGATAAGCGGTTGGATAAAAAAAGCTGTAAAACAAGACGGATAAAATCAGCGTGGTAAAGATTGTGCCGTGACTGACAATATCCTTGAAGCTTTGTAGATAGTAAAACCAAAGGGATTTCATTGGACTGCTCCTTTGGCTATTTTTTTAAGAAACAGATAAGCCAGCAGAGCATAGACTAGGGCATAGATCAGCAGGATCAATCCAGCTTGCAGTGAAATATGTACTGGACTGCCAATCACCCATTGTTCGGTTTGTAATTTGGCATAGGGCGTAAACGGAATAATATTGGCCCAAAACTGGGTGAATAGGGGCGCATTATTTAAAGGTAAAGTCACACCGGCAAAGCTCAACGATGAACCGCCATAGACCGCAATGATGCCAAAAGATTTACTTAAATCTTTGGTCGCCAAAACCACTGCACTGCTTAAAAATGCATAAGCGCTATATAGCAGAAATTGTGCCGATAGAATCAGAGCGAGCGAGCCGGCAACAAACCAGCCGCGAATTTCAATGAGCCAGAACATCCAGATCCAGGTCCATAGACTAAAAATAGCCACATAGACCAGGTTCTTAGACAGTAATGCCATCCAGATGGATGAGTTGCTAATCCAGCTTGTTAAGGTCTGCCGCTTCAGTTCCTGACCGACGGAAAATGCCACACAACAACACAGCAGTAGATGCAGAATCGCCGGAATGACATAGGGTTCCAGATAGAATTCATAATTCAGTTGCGGATTATACAGCGGAGATATTTTAATATGCGGTGACGGTGCTTCGAGAGAGGGGAGTCGGTTGCCCAGATATTGCTGTCCGCTAAATTCAGCGAGTGCTTGTAGGGTACTAACCAGCATGGCCGAGGAAATGGTATTTCCAATACTGAAATAACTCTGGTTAAAAGCAATACTGATGTCAGCATCCTGGGCACGAACCAGACGTTGCTCGGCACCGCTTGGAATATGGATATAACCCCAAATTTTATTTTGATTTAACAGGCGCTCAATTTCAGCTGTTTGTTCCGACACCGTAGCAATTTTAAGAGTATGATTCAGCGTCACATGCTGATAAATGCTTTGACTCAGCGCACTCTGGTCTTGATCAATAATCGCAATCGGTAAATGATCCGGTTTCCCTTGAGCAAACATGCTGCTGAATAAAATAATCACCAGTGCAGGTGCGAGCGTGACCAGACACAGATCCCATTTTTCGCGGAGCAGATAGCGCAGTTCGCGCCATATACCCGTCCACATTATCGGGTCTCTTTCAGTTTAAATAACACGCTCATCCCAACTTTCAGTTCAGGAATCGCTGGTGTGGGCACAAGATGCAGCTTAAAACTTCGCACATCATAACCGCCGGTTTGGCGTGTGGTCTTAATGGTGGCAAATTCACCTTCAGCACTGATCTGCTTGATTTTAAAAGTGGCGGTTTTATCTAGGGCGGGAATATAACCTTCAATACTGCTCATTTTCTGAAACGGGGCATATTGGTCTTCACGAATATTCAGGCTCACCCACATTTGATCTTCAATCAGGCTGACCACAGGGACTGCGGTGGCTACCAGCTCCGAGACTTTGCCATAGGTTTTAGATACCGTTCCGTTTACAGGTGCTACTAATTGGGTTTCTGCTTCTAAAGCATTGGCTTCATCCAGCGCAGCCTGGGCAATATCTACCTGTGCATCGGCGGAACTCTTTTGCTGCGAAGTGCTGCCACGTTTGGCACGTGCATATTGCTGATACGCCGCCTCTGTCATTTGCGCCGCTGATTGACTGGCTGCATACAATTCATCACGGCGCTGGCGTGAAATCACACCTTCCTTCAATAAATTTGCACCACGCTCATAAGAAACTTTGGCTAAATTTTGCTGTGCTTTCAGCGCTTGCCAGTTGGCATACAGACTGGCGATATTTTCTTCCTGCGAGCCACGTTCAGCAGTCGATTGTAAGGCTAGCGCAGATTGTAAAGCCGCTACGGCTTGCTGTTTTTTGGCCTGAATTTCCGGGCTGTTTAAGCGCACCAGCACATCGCCTTTTTTGACCCGCTGACCTTCTTCTACATAGATTTCTTCAATACGGCTTGGCACTTTGGTCGCCACCTGAACCGTTTCAGCTTCTACACGACCCTGCAATTCCAGCGGAGCCGGTTGGTAGCTTTTCCATAATCCAAATGCGATGACTGCCAGCAGAACTGGAATTAGGGCGAGCAATAAATATTTTTTCTTTTTAGCGATTTCAGGAGCTTGTTGTTGCTCGGTCGAAGTCGTCGCGTTGTTTTCTATTTCAGTTTTTGTTTCTACCTGTTGCGCAGGCGATTTTTCTGTATCGCTGGATGAAGCCGCTTCATTCACAGGATCATTGGGCTTTTGATCTTCGTTCATGTTCGGCTCCATTAGCGAATATAGTGAGTGTTGGTATGTTGGATGTAGTTCGGAAATTCTGCAATCGAGCCATGGCTTTGTAATAGTGTGGCCAGTGACATCACATATTTGTAAGCATTCAAGGCAGTTTCGGCTCGTAGTCCGCTCAGCATATTTTGTGCATCGATGACCTGTATGGCGGTGCCCATATCTTCTTTAAAGGACAATTCTTGGATGCGTAAATTTTCCTGTGCGGCTTTCAAGTTTTGTGCCAGAAGCGCATCACTTTGCTGTGCACTGAGTGCTTCGCTATAAGATTTATAAATCAGATTTTCAATTTCCTGCTGGGTGCGTGCAGTGAGAAGTTCTGTGGCAGAGCGTTTGAGTTCGGCAGCCTGAATATTTTTGTTTTTATCGATCCCGGAAAACAGGTTATAGCGTGCGGCAATCCCGACAATCCAGTTTTCATTTTGATCCAGACTATATTCGCCAAAAGCAAAAACATTCGGTTTTTTCGCTGCTTGCTGGGCTTTGACATTGGCTTGAGCTAATTGAGTATCCAGCTGCATTTTTTGAATCAGCGCAGAGTTCTGACTAAAGGTTTTCAGCAGATGATTTAAGGCCTGTGGCTCGGTTTTATTGACAAATAAAGGCGTCGAAAGTTCGGTGATGCTACTTTCCTGAAGCAGATTATTGAGCTGGAACAGGGCAGCATTCAAATTGGCCTGCGTATTTTGCTGGCTGCGCTCGGCATTATTGCGTGCCACTTCAAACTGCATGCGGTGGCCTTTACTGATAAAACCTTGCTGTTCCATCTTTAAGGCATTGCGATAATGCTGCTGCATGGCATTCAGATTAAACAGCGCAGCTGCATGCAGTTGCTTTTGGAGCTGTACATTAAAATAACTTTGAATCAGTTCAAAACGCTGCGTGTCTTGCTGCTGTTTGTTGCTGAGCTGACTACGACCGACCTGAATATTGGCGATTTCTTTAGCGCTGCTTGTCAGTCCACCGGTATAAAGCGGCATCATGACTGAAACCGTCGGGCGAATCACCTGATCATCCAGCACGACATGCGAACTATCAGGAATTAAGCCAACTCCATTTTGAATAGGTTGTCTTAAACTATTTTTTAGCGGGTCAGCCAGATCACCTAAGTTCAGTTCATCAATTCTATTATTGACACCATTCGTTAAGGATTGCTCTAAATTATTTTTTAATGCACCTAAAGGCAGATCGAGTTCATTATGAAAGGCATAAGCACGAACATTCAGATCGACTCTCGGCAGACCTATACCTTTCACTGCTTCAGCTTCAAGTTTTGAGGCCTGTTCCAGACTTTGATAGGCTTGGCTGCTATAAGAATTTTGCAACAAATGACGTTCAGCGTCCTGAAAGCTGATGCTCTGCGCATGAGCAAAGCTGCCATACATCATCGATGCAAGCAGATTTAACCCCCAGACAAGCTGTCTTTTATTTTTCTTTAAGTTCATAAAGTCGCTAAACTGATTTAAAGCCGGTGATGTTATCCGGCTAGTATAAATCAAAGGTATGCAGATAGAACTAGTGTAAAGTTATAGTATTGTTTCTTTTACATCTGTATTTCAAATGCTTATCAGCTGTTTTTGAGAGAGTGTCCAGAATTAAAAAGTGGCTTAATCTTGAATATTTTCAATTGTGAGTGCAAAGATGATAAAAACAGCAGGCTAAAATACTGGTCAATTTACCTTGTGAATCTACATTGATTTTTTGACTCTATCTTGACTCATAGATTGAAATAATTTTGTGCAAGACCCTGCCAGATATGGTTAAATGCCATCATTTTATTGTGTTTCACTCTGAAAGGAAAAATCATGCGCGCGTACAACTTCTGTGCTGGTCCTGCTGCATTACCGACTGCCGTACTTGAAAAAGCTCAAGCTGAAATGCTTGACTGGCATGGCAAAGGTCTTTCGATCATGGAAATGAGCCACCGTAGTTCCGACTATGTTGCCATGGCTGAAAAAGCGGAAGCAGACCTGCGCAAACTCATGAATATTCCTGAGAACTACAAAGTATTGTTCTTGCAGGGTGGGGCATCACTACAGTTCTCGGCAATTCCATTGAACTTGCTTGGCAAAAACAACAAAGCAGACTATATCGATACCGGCATCTGGTCTGAAAAAGCCTTGAAAGAAGCGCAGCGTTATGGCGATATCAATGTTGTAAAAGCGGGTATCCAAATTGATGGCAAATATGCGATCAGTACACAAAGCGAATGGAATCTTTCTGATGATGCAGCTTATGTGCATTATGCCGATAATGAAACTATTGGCGGTCTGCAATTTGCCTCAATTCCTGAAACAGACAAGCCATTAGTTTGTGACTATTCATCTAGCATTTTATCTGCACCCTTAGATGTCTCTAAATTTGGTTTGATCTATGCGGGTGCGCAAAAGAATATCGGGCCTGCTGGTTTAACGCTGGTGATCATTCGTGAAGATTTACTTGATCAAGCTAAACCTGAAATTCCAAGCATCTTGAAATATTCAGATCAAGCGAAAAATGGCTCAATGGTCAATACACCATCAACTTATGCATGGTACTTGTCTGGTCTGGTGTTTGAGTGGTTGCTAGAAAATGGCGGTGTAGATGCCATGCACAAAGTGAACCTTGAGAAAGCTAACTTGCTTTATGGTTATATCGATCAAAGCGATTTTTATGCGAATCCGATTGCAAAAGCAAACCGTTCAATCATGAACGTACCATTTACCTTGGCCAATGCTGATCTTGAGAAACAGTTCCTGAAGGAAGCTGAAGCACAGCATTTATTGAATCTTGCTGGTCACCGTTCAGTGGGTGGTATGCGCGCAAGTATTTACAATGCTGTACCTTTAGAAGGTGTGCAAGCATTGGTGAACTTTATGGATGACTTTGCCAAACGCAATGGTTAATTCCTGAAACGAAAAAACCCAGCACAGGCTGGGTTTTTTTATGAATGCAATAATTTTAGAAAATAAAAGTATGCAGGATGAATCCGCAGATCAGCATCCCCAACATGAAAAAAAGGCAGGACATCATATCAATATTATAGCGGGAGCTAAGATGATGCTCGACCTGTTGTAATGTTTCTTCTTGCACGATTTTCATAGATATTTATTGTCCGATCTATTTATCGTTAATACTAATTTGTTGTGAGTATTTTTATCATAAAAAATTGATTAAATAAAGTACATTTTTAATTAAAGAGGATAAATTTTCATTTTATTTAAATATCAAATTTGCATGACAACAGATTATTTATATGAGAAATCAAACGCTTATTTTTACAAGATTTTTAAGATTATTTTAAATATTTAAAATGAATTTATTTGAATTTAAAAATGTGGATAACTCGGTTTTTAATGAATTTAAATAGATTATTAAGCCAGAAAATATGTATAAAAAATAATCAAAAATTAAAATGACAAATAAGAAGATAGATGGATTAAAAGAAGATACCCATCAAAATGAATATCTTCTTTATATGTTTGAACTTAGGCCGCTTTTCTATAAATATTGGCCTGAATCCACAAGTTGCCACGGATATACTGGCCAATCTGGAAGTCTCTGTACTGGTCATTCCGCGTTGCAATCCGGATCAAGGTCGCAGGCTGGCCTTCATCATGAATGAGGGTGACATCATAAAGGGTATAGTCCTGACCCATAAACTGCATAGTCGTTTTACCGACAATATTGCCCTGGAACCAGGCTTCATCTTCCTGACCCATGGTTTCGCCGTATAGATAAGCTACCATTTTAGAAAAATCTACGGTTACAGGTTCTTTATCTTCTTCGCACTGCGGCTGCCAGGCATCAATCTGTTCCTGCAAATTATCCGGTGCTACACCATTATTGGCAGCCAGAATATCATTCAAGGCACGGTGGTGCTTGATCGAAGCCGGATCATCAACCACCAGATGCTCATGATCTGCGACCGCTTCAAGTTCATAGGCCCAGCCATTCAGATTTACCACATAGGACTGGTCTTTTTCATAGTGCGGGTGATTGACGCTATACAGGCTATCGAAAGCGTAAATAATATTGTTAGCACCCAGATTCAGGCGCAATACAGCCTGAGTATTGGATTTACAGCTAATAATCCGGTCAATCGTGGCTTTCACCTGATAAGGACTGTCAAAGCACGGAAATGCAGTTTTTACCGCTTGAGGTTTGTTGTTTTCGACGGCAATCACCTGACTCAACTGTACCGCAGCTTTACTCGGTCCCTGAATCAGCCAAGTCTCTGCATCCATATCACATTCTTGTGTACAAAGGCCCATCGGCATGATTGGTTCATCAAGAGCTTTGCCTAACCACTGTGGTACATCTGTGCCAGGGTTGTCGGTGAGCAAGGTCCAGTGTTCGACATGACTACCGAAATTTTGATCATCAATGGTGATGATCTCTGGGCTATTCTGATTTTTCATATGCACAATTGATCTTGGATGATGTATTTATAGTTAATCGAGGGTCATTGCGATTTTTCAAGTCAATCGAATGAATTTTAAAATTAAAATGCCAGTCAAATGAAGTCAATTTTTTTTCTCGCGTGAATCACGCCAGTTTTACCGAGCACATACTTTTTAAAATACTGATGACAGATACTATGAAAATGGAGCGATTTAATCATCAACCTGATCGTCTCAATTTGCTAGAATAACCATGATTTATACCTTAATGGGAAGCCTTGTGTTGCCATTCAAACTTTGGGTCGATGCCGATGCATTGCCTCGTATGCTGCGAGATGTGATTATTCGTGCTTCGGATCGCTATCAGCTGGAAGTGACTTTTGTTGCCAACCAACCAGTCGGAATCACACCTTCGGTCAGAATTAATTCAATTCAGGTGATGAGCGGAGCAGATGCTGCAGATAAAGAAATTATTCTGCGCATGAAAGAGCATGATATTGTCATGACCCAAGATATTCCCTTGGCTGCGGAAGTGATTGAAAAAGGCGGAATTGCGATTCATCCCCGTGGTGAAATTTATACTACGGCCAATGTCAAAGCGCGCTTACATCTGCGCGATTTTATGGACAGCTTACGCGGAGCGGGCGTGCAAACGGGCGGTCCGCCACCGATTTCAGAACGGGATAAACGCGAATTTTCCAGCGCACTCGATCAGACCATCCAAAAACAAAAACGTAAAACTTCCGCGCTTTAAGCCTTATTCAGAGTGACTCGCATGCCCACACAAACCAATATGATTGCCACCTATCTTTTATTGGTTTTTATCTGGGCGACGACACCGCTAGCTATTGTCTGGAGTGTGACGGATTTGCATCCGCTCTGGGCTTTGGCACTTCGCTTCTTTCTGGCTTTGCCTTTTGCATTTGCCTTGTTGTGGCTATTTAAAACCCGTTTCCCCTTAGATAAATTATCCATGCACAGTTACCTGGCTGGCGCATGCAGTTTTATCGGCTCACAGATTTTCACTTATCTGGCCACGGATTATCTGAGTTCAGGCGTTATTGCCCTGATGTTCGGACTGGCGCCGATTATTACCGGTTTAATTGGCCGTTTTGTATTTCAGCTTAAGCTCTATCCTTCGCAGTGGGGTGGTATGGCGATTGCCTTGCTGGGTCTGGGCATTATCTGTGTCGGTGGCAAAGATCAGCATATTCAGCCGATTGGCATAGGCCTGATGTTGCTCAGTGTTTTTATTTACTGTGTTTCGATGTTCTGGGTGAAAAAAGTTAATGCACCTCTCGAACCTATGGCACAAGCGGCCGGTTCTATTGCTGTTTCAGCGGTCATGGCCTGTACCATGTTGCCATTTATCTGGCAATTTGCACCGACCCAGATTCCGCAGGCTAAATCGCTGATTGGACTCAGTTATGCTGTAATCATGGCTTCCCTGATTGCGATGTTCTGTTATTTTAAACTGGTGCAGAAAATCAAGGCGACCACTTTGTCATTGACCACCGTATTGACGCCGATGCTGGCCTTATTTGTCGGGGTGATTCTGAATGATGAAAAATTATCGGGTGGAGCAGTCTTTGGCGTCGTTATCTTACTGGCTGGTTTGTTGTTATATTTTTCCAGAGAAATTAAAGCGAGCTATAACGCTGGCCTTTCATCACCCAGCAGCACTGACTAAAGCAGTAATTTAAACAAAGTGAGCCTTGACGCATTCACCCAGTTTGACACGGTCTTGGGGATGCATGGTAATAAAATATGCACCAGTCCGATATTTGCCATTTTCTTCTTCGCGACTGTAGGCCACCTGAGCGGTTGCTGCAATATGGAAGAAATTTTCCGGATGACTCAAAGTCACGTGCAGATAGGTGCCTTCCGTGATCGGGCGGTCACTAAAGAAGCTAAAACCGGTTTCTGAAAAGTTCACCTGCTCCGGTACAGGTAACATGCTTTGTACAATTGCGTCATACAAAGATCCGGTAATAAGGTTTAATTTTTGGTTGAATAAGGATAAGATTCGAGCAATTTGTTGATCTTTTTCAGATAATTGTTCTAATTCGTAGTTAACCGCATGATCAAATTGATCTAGTTCTGCAAGTAGTAGAAAATAGCGGGGCAAGACGAAGTTAGGATCGTAAGGATCATTCAAGGCAACATCATCGGAAATAATCTGATAATTAATTCGTAAGGCAGCATCGATTCGAGACATGACGCGTCTTTCCGTAAATCCGTTTGGATGCTGTACATTTTCCATAATTTATTACCTCGGACTAGATGGTTATGTTCAAACCAATCTCGCTGTATATAGGGTTGAAATATACTCGCGCACGGCGTAGTAACCACTTCATTTCTTTTATCGCGTTGGTCTCAATGATCGGCCTCACACTCGGTGTGGCAGTCCTCATTACAGTGTTGTCTGTGATGAATGGTTTTGACCGAGAGTTAAAGAATCGTGTCTTAGGAATGATACCTCAAGCGACTGTTTCCTCAACACAAATTTTAACAAATTGGCCAGAACTTGCAAAGCAAATTGAAGGGCATGAGCATGTTCAGGGAGTCGCACCTTTTACTCAATTACAAGGCATGCTGACCGCACAGGGTCAGGTCGCCGGCATTATGGTCAGCGGGATTGAACCCGAGTATGAGAAAAAAGTTTCAATTATACAAAACCATATGGTTGAGGGCAGTATCGACAGCCTGAAAAAAGGTGAATTTGGTATTGTTTTGGGCAAGCAAATGACCGATGCCATGGGTGTGGGTTTAAATGACAATATTACTCTGGTTTTGCCAGAAGCCACCCCATCACCAGCTGGTGTCGTCCCGCGTTTCAAGCGTTTTAAAGTGGTGGGAATCTTCAGTATTGGTGCTGAAGTTGACTCGATGATGGGTTATATCGCTTTAAATGATGCCTCGACCTTGCTGCGTCTACCGGATGGTGCGCAGGGTGTGCGTATGAAGCTGGATGATATTTTCCTGGCACCACAAGTGTCTCAGGAAATTGTGCGTGATTTGCCGGGGAATTTCTATGCTTCGGACTGGACTTATACCCATGGTAATCTGTTCAGCGCGATTCAGATGGAAAAAGCCATGGTCAGCCTGCTTTTATTCCTGATCGTTCTAGTCGCGGCATTTAATATTGTGTCTTCACTGGTGATGGTGGTGACGGATAAAAAATCGGACATTGCCATTTTAAGGACTTTGGGGGCTTCACCTGCCACCATTACCAAAATCTTTATGGTGCAAGGTACCGTGATTGGGGTGATTGGAACTTGTGCAGGGGCCATCCTCGGGATTATTGCAGCAACCAGTATCAGTAACTTTATTGGCTGGCTCAACAATACTTTAGGCCTGAATATGTTTGATGCCTATTTTATTAACTACTTACCTTCGTATCTGCGCTGGCAGGATGTCTTGGTGATTGTAGGCTTGTCACTGGCACTCAGTTTTGTCGCGACAATTTATCCGGCTTTACGTGCAGCAAAAATTCAACCGGCAGAGGCTTTGCGTTATGAGTAATCTGATTTTAGATGCCCAGAATATTCACAAATCCTTTACCGATGGCAAGGCCACTGTCGATGTGATTCGCGGCTTGTCGCTACAGGTAAAAGCAGGTGAGTTTGTTTCGATTGTAGGTTCAAGTGGTTCAGGCAAAAGTACCTTATTACATGTTTTGGGTGGATTGGATCGCCCGACGTCAGGTCAGGTCATGGTGAATGGCCGCCGTTTTGATACCTTGTCTGAAGCAGAACGCGGTTATGTGCGGAATGAGCATTTGGGTTTTGTTTACCAGTTTCATCACCTGTTGCCAGAATTTACGGCACTGGAAAATGTGGCCATGCCACTGATGTTACGCGACAACATGAAATTCAAGGAAGCCAAACAGCAGGCTGAGTATTTGCTGGAGCGTGTTGGTCTTTCCCATCGTCTGACTCACAAGCCGGGTGAATTATCCGGAGGTGAACGTCAGCGTGTAGCCTTGGCGCGTGCAGTGGTGGGTAAACCTAAACTGATGATGGCCGATGAACCGACCGGAAATCTGGATCGCAAGACTGCAGCAAAGATTTTTGAACTGCTGACCGAATTACAACGTGAGTTCAATATGGCGATGCTGATTGTGACGCATGATGAACAGCTGGCCCATGCTGCAGACCGGATTTTACATATGCAGGATGGTCTCTGGATTGAACCATAAATAACGAGAATATTCGCATTTGATTGAAGCTCACTCCGGTGGGCTTTATTATTGGGCAAAATAATAATAAAGAATAAGATTCAATGTTGCAGTGGCTGTGTATCGGCTGGATTTTAGGCCTTGCCTGTATGGGGAAAAGTTTCCTGTCTGTTCAACTGAGCGGGACGGTAGTTTTGATCGTTGCGCTGTTGTGGTATATGGGTTGCCATAAATTAAAGTTCATTTCGAATACACCGCTGCGAAGCTTGTTGATCACTGGATCAAGCCTGCTTTTGGGAGTTTTTTTAGGTCATGCTTATGCCAATCTGCAATTGGCTGAACGTTTATCCAAACGAGAGCACGAGGTCTCTGAAAAAAAAATCGTAGTCTATATCAAAGAGCTGAATAAACTGGGCGATCAGAATATCCAGCAAGCCCTGCATGTGCTTAACCCTGATGGCACTACAGTTAAGTGGATGGGTTTTCTGCCAGTTTCAGATCCTGTCATATCCAGTTTAGGAAATGATGTAACCAAACAGCAGACTCTTGAACTGGGACACTATTATTTATTACAAGGCCAGATTCGACCTAACCATAGTTATGCGACACCGGGTGCTTTTGATGCAGAAAAATGGGCCTTGCAGCAAAATGTTATGGCCGGGTTTAGGATTAAACATATCCAAGAGTTGCAACCGCAACAACTCTATGCACTAGGTCATGCTAAATATCTACGTCAGCAGAAAAATTTGAATCAGCGATTTTTGCTTTGGGTAGAACAGCAGCGACTGACCTTAAGAGAGTTTGTGGCCAGACAACCCGTACAGCAGAAAGGCTTGTTACTGGCTCTATTAAGTGGTGATGAAAGTCTCTTGGATCAAGCGACGGAACAGCAATTCCAGCGTTTTGGCATGAGTCATTTGCTGGCGATTTCCGGACCGCATGTCCTGATCTTTGCCTTTATCGTTTGTGGAGCGTTGCAATATCTGATTTCAAGGTACGTACCGCAGATTTATCTGAAATGGCCAAGGCAGTATTTTTTGAGTCTGCCTTTTTTGTTATGTGTATTGCTGTATTGTGCCTTTGTCGGTTTTGAAATTCCGGCGTTACGCACTTTACTGATTTGTGTGATTGTGACTTTTACGCTGCTGCTCAGGCAAAGTATGCAGCCATTAAAACTGCTGATTTTAAGTGCTGCCTTATTGTTGCTCTTTGATCCTTTTAGCATTTTGTCGGCCGCATTCTGGCTGTCTTATGGGGCCTGTTTTGTCTTGCTGCGGATCTATCAAACCATTCAGCAGCAACCGCATCAAACAGTACAAACAGCATTACAACGACTGTATTTTGCAATAAAAGTTTTGATGGAGTCGCAGTGGAAAATCTTTCTGGCCCTGTTTCCCTTAATGATGTTGTTTTTTAAGCAGGTGGCTTGGATTACCCCGCTAAGCAACCTGGTGGCTATCCCGTGGATTGGCCTGCTGATAGTTCCCGTAGATATTCTGGCGGCTTTATTATTTTTCATTTCTGAACCACTTTCGAGTCTGCTGTTTCAGCTCAATGATATTTTTATTCATATACTGCTGGCATTTTTGAATCTGCTTGATCGGCTGTTTGCACCGCAACTGATTCCTGTGGCCATGAATGTCTGGATGATTGCTCTATGTATTTTGGGCTTATTAATTGTCTTTTTGCCGCGTGGCTTAGTGCCCAAAAGCTGGACAGCACTTGCCTGTTTACCACTGTGCATTCCTCAACTTAATCAGCATGCATTTCAGCTGTCTGTTCTGGATGTCGGGCAGGGACAGGCCATCTTCATTCGGGAAGGGCAAAAGAGCATGATGATCGATATGGGCGGTTATTATAATGAAGAAAAATTCAGTATTGGTCGGCAAGTGATTATGCCATTTTTGTCTGTGCAAGGTGTTGGAGAACTGGATCAACTGATTTTGACCCATCTGGATCAGGACCATAGCGGTGCATATCACAGCATTAAAGATCAACTAAACATCCGACAAGTGTCATCCAATCAGATGCCTGAAACAGCTGCTTCTTCAAGCTTTCAGTTTTGTTATGCAGGACAGCAATGGCAATGGTCTGAGACGATTAACTTTAAAATTCTGGCACCTCGGCAGCAGCAGTTAAATACGCCAAACTTCAATAAAAATGACCGGTCGTGCGTGATATATCTGCAAGTTAAAAATGCCGGACCGTATCAAAACTTTTTACTGATGGGCGATGCGGGCTGGGAGACTGAATATCAACTGCTCCAAGACTATCCCGAACTTCAGGTCGATGTGCTGGTACTCGGCCATCATGGCAGTCAGCACAGTTCAGCCTATCAATTTTTAGAAGTTTTGCAGCCTAAACTGGCGATTGCCTCGGCTGGGAAATTTAATCGCTATGGCCACCCGAGCCAACTGACGCAGCAACGGTTAAAAGCTCTTAATATTCCCTTATTGACCACGGTAGAACAGGGGAGTGTGCACTTCCAGCAACAAGGCTCAGAACTGGTGCTTTCTGCCGAACGACATGAATGGCAGTGGTTGTATCGTCAGCCCTTAAGTCACTGATTCCAGTATGGATGAAACTTCATGTAGTTCTTGAGTTCTTAATGCATTTACTTTGCCCAAGGCTTGTTCATGTTCAAGCTTATAGAGATTTCCCAAGTCTTGATGCGCATTAAAGCGTTTATAGCTCCAATGATAATGTTCCGGATGGCGACGAATTAAATTTTCAATACTATTGATAATGACTTGCGTGCCTTGATTAGCATTGCCACTATAAATTTTTTCATCGACCGTTTCGATAAAAATATCGAATCCATCTTCAGTATTACGTAGAGCATATAAAAACAGGGCACGCGCTTTGGTCTTTTGAATCAGCTTGGCACTCAAATTACTGGTGGCCAAAGGCACGCCGAAATAGGGAATATATTCACCACCGATATTCGGGGTATGATCCGGCAAGATCACAGTCGTGCCGCCTTGTTTTAAGGCCTTAAAAATCTGACGAACGCCAGATTCATCGGTCGGTACCAGATGCGCTTGTTCACGACTACGGGCGGCCCGTACAAATTGATCTGCAGCCTGATTTTTCACTGGTTTGTACATAATGGTCATTGAGGTGAACTGGGCAATATAGGCATTCATAATTTCCCAGGTACCAAAATGCGGCACGATTAAAACCAGACCTTTATTTTGTGCAAGGGCATCATGAAGTAGATCTTCGCCAATGACGCGATGAACGCGTTTAAGATTTTTCTGATTGCTTGAGCCCCAAATAGTAAAGAACTCGAAATATGACATTAATTCATTGCGAACCGCAGCACGGTTAATCTGTTCACGTTCCTGATTGGACAGTTCGGAAAGACTGATTTCAAGGTTGAGACGAATAACTTCCGAAGTTTTAGTGACTTTAAAACTGTTCACAATAAAGGCCAGAATACGGGCCATCCAGCGAGAAACCGGAAGCGGTTGGCGGCTAATGTATTTGAGTAATCCGTAAGCTGAATTCCGTGAGCCCTGTTTCGTCATTGATTTCGTCTAAGTACAAAAAAAGAGAACAAAATTTATTATAGGCGAAAACGTTTTGTTTAGACAGAATTACCCGATTCAGTGTATATAATGGATTCAATATAAATCAATTTATTGGATTATTTATGTCCGATTGGCCACCAAAACCTGAAAATCAAATACAAAATACGCAACAGCCAGTTCAACCGACTGGTCCGGAATGGAAATTGCTTGAAAAAGTAGTTTTAGCTTCGGTAGAAGAACAGCGCCGTGCACGCCGTTGGGGAATTTTCTTTAAATTTCTGACTTTTGCTTATCTGCTTGTTGTCATTTTGGCATTAGGCAAAAGCTGTAGTTCAGTTTCTTCAGATGCTAGCGCTGCTGCGGGTTCGCATATCGCAGTCGTGGATATTGTGGGTACGATTGCAGCCGACAAGCAGAGCGTCAACAGTAGCAATACCATCAAATCATTGAAAAAAGCCTTTGAAAATAAACAAAGTAAAGCAGTGGTGCTGAATATCAACTCACCTGGCGGTTCACCGGTACAGTCCGATGAAATCTGGCAGGAAATTCAGTATCTGAAAAAACAGCATTCTGGGAAAAAATTGTATGCCGTGATTGGCGATACTGGTGCTTCAGGTGCTTATTATATTGCTTCAGCTGCGGATGAAATTATTGTCAATCCATCGAGCTTGGTCGGTTCAATTGGGGTGATCATGCCGAATTATGGTGTGACTAATCTATTGCAAAAATTAGGTGTTGAAGATCGCACCATGACTTCAGGTGAAAATAAAGCTTTGCTGTCTATGACTCAGCCGGTTGATCCTGCGCAAAAAGCCCACGTACAGGGTGTGCTGGATAATGTGCATGGTCACTTTATTAATGCAGTTAAACAAGGACGTGGCAATAAATTGAAATCCAATGATCCTGCTATTTTCTCTGGCTTGTTCTGGACCGGTGATCAGGCGGTGAAATTAGGTATTGCGGATCGTATCGGTAGCTTAAATACCTTGAAACGCGAACTGAAAACTGAAAAAGCGTTGAATTACACCATTGAATATAGTCCATTTGAATCAGTCTTGGGTCGTATGGGTTCATCGATTGGGGATGGAATTGCTTCTTCAGTTGCACAGAAGCTTCAGTCAGAAAATAGCACGACACTGCAATGAAACCACTGATTCATTTCGCGCACGCCAATGGCGTGCCATCTAAAGTCTATCAAAAGCTGTTTGATGAATTGCAAGATGATTACGATATTATCTATGTGCCGCTTTTAGGGCCGGATAAGCGTTATCCGGTTGATAACCATTGGAAAAGCCTGACTCAGCAAGTGATTGACAGTATTGTGCGCCAGTCACATGGGCGACCTGTCATTGGTCTGGGGCATTCTTTGGGATCCGTGTTAACTCTGCAGGCCGCTATACAGCGCCCGGAACTGTTTTCACAAATGATCATGCTGGACCCGCCGATGATTATGGGCAAAGAAGCCTTTGCTTTACATATTGCCAAGACTTTTCGCTTAAAAGCATTGGATAAAATGTCTCCGGCCGGTCTGTCCAAACGCCGTCGTGACCATTGGGATTCACGTGAACAGGCAGCGGAATTGCTGCGCCCTAAAGGTTTCTATCAGGATTTTGATGCAGATTGTTTCCAGGCGTATATTGACTATGCCTTACAGGAGGATCCCATCCGGGGTGGGGTAGAACTCACTATTCCTAAAATGGATGAGGTCGCAGTCTTTAGAACCAATCCGTCACTCTGGTGGTTGCCTCAGGCAAAACCAAGAATTCCTGTGCATCTGGTCGTTGCCGAGAAAGGTCCATTTCTGGCCCGCAAGTTCCCGCAGCAAGTGCAAAAGAAGTTTGGTATTCCTTTTACCGTAGTCGATGGCGGGCATATGTTCCCATTGGAACAACCCGATCAAGTCGCGAGCTTGGTCAAACAGCTGATTCAGCAACAGTCTGCTTGAATTATTGAATGTATTGGAAATAAAAAACGCATCCGAGGATGCGTTTTTTTAATATCTAAATTTTTTTAGAACTTGCAGAATTGAACAGGCGCTTGCATTTTCTCATTTCGATACAGCACACCATCTTCAGTATGTTGAATCGTACCGCTACAAATCCATTCTACGACTTGTGGATAGATCACATGCTCGAGGCTATGCACACGTGTTGCCAAATTTTCTACCGTATCGTGGTGAGAAACCTTGAGAACACCTTGCGCAAGTGCTTGGCCTGCATCCAGCTCAGCCGTGACATAATGCACCGTACAACCGTGCAGAACATCACCGGTATTGAGTACGCGCTGATGCGTATGCATGCCTTTATAATAAGGCAATAGGGACGGATGAATATTCAACATTTTCCCTTCCCAGGCTTTCACAAATTTTTCACTTAAAATTCGCATAAAGCCGGCAAGTACCACTAGATCTACATCCCAGTCCAAAAGCTGTTGATGCATCACATCATCAAAAGCTTCACGACTTGGATATTGCTTGTGTTCAATAACTGCAGTCTGAATGCCTGCGTGTTGTGCACGCGTTAAAGCAAAGGCTTCAGGTTTGTTGGAAATCACGCCCACAATTTGCCCTGAAAGATTGGCATCAATCAAGGCTTGCAGATTTGATCCGCTACCTGAAACAAGTACAGCAATTTTAATCATGCGAAATTACGCGAAGATCACACGAATTTTTTCGTCTGCACCTGCAACCGATTCAGCATGGTCTTGAATCTGACCCATCGCCCATGCTTTTTCACCAAGCTGGTTGAGTAATTCAACAGTTTTGTCTGCATCCGCAGCATCAACAACCAGCACCATGCCGACGCCACAGTTGAAAGTACGGTACATTTCAAACTGGTCTACGCCGCCTTCACGTTGTAGAAGCTTGAATAGCTCAGGCCATTCCCAAGAAGATTCATTTACCAGCGCTTGAGCACCGTTTGGAAGTACGCGAGGCAAGTTACCTGGTAAACCACCACCGGTGATGTGTGCCATCGCATGGACATCAACGTGTTTTAACAGTTCAAGAATTGGTTTTACATAAATGCGTGTTGGTTCCATTGCAACATCTGCAAGTGGGCGGCCATCGACGATTTGATTCAGGTCAACGTTTTTCACGTCCAGGATTTTACGAAGCAGTGAGTAGCCGTTTGAGTGCGCACCTGAAGAAGCTACACCAATTAAAACGTCACCCGCTTTGACTTTAGAGCCATCAATAATTTTACTTTGCTCAACAACACCGACACAGAAACCTGCAAGATCGTAATCTTCGCCTTCATACATGCCTGGCATTTCAGCAGTTTCACCGCCAACTAATGCACAGCCAGCAAGTTCACAACCAGCGCCAATACCAGTGACTACATTTGCAGCAACATCAACATTTAAGTGACCAGTTGCATAATAATCAAGGAAGAACAGTGGTTCAGCACCACAGACAAGAAGGTCATTCACGCACATTGCAACCAGGTCTTGACCAATTGTGTCATGACGGTTCAAATTCAGTGCCAGACGTAATTTTGTACCAACACCATCTGTGCCAGATACGAGAACAGGTTCTTCATAACCTTTAGGAATTTTACAAAGTGCACCAAAGCCACCTAGACCGCCCATAACTTCGGGACGTGAGGTACGCTTAGCGACAGATTTGATACGATCGACTAACGCGTCGCCCGCCTCAATGTCGACACCTGCATCTTTGTAGCTTAAACCAGTGTTTGGGGTAGAAGTTGAGTTGCTCATAATGAAGTCTCCGCATTCGCGGGTGCGATTATAACCTGAATATGTAAAACTCTTATGGTATTTGTGGCCTAAAATGCTATCTTTATTAAAATATTTTAATTTTTAGAATGATTAATAGAGAAAAGGCAAGATTCTATGGTCGATCGTACTTTACGGCGCATTCTTATACTTGCTGGTATAGCATTGATACTTTGGGTTTTATATCTGCTTAAACCAGTTGTAGTTCCTTTTGTTGCAGCTTTTCTAATTGCTTATTTATTTAGCCCCTTGGTTAATGTTTTGCACCGCATTGGGCTGGCTCGATGGCTCTCGATCAGTATCGTATTTATCGGGATTGGGATCGTGGTTACATTGGTGATGTGGTATCTGGTGCCACTAGTCTGGCAGCAGCTGATGTATGCGCGTGATAGCATTCCGGCCGGGATTCACTGGATCAATTACACGTTCCTACCTTGGCTTTCCGATAGCTTTAATCTGGTTCCGATGGAGATCGATACTGACCAGATTTCCTCAGTAGTAATGGACTATGTCCAGACCAATTATAGTACTGACAGTATTCAGGCAATGCTGCTGAAACTGGCACAATCTGGTCTGAACTTTATCCAGATTGGTGGCACGATTGTCCTGATTCCGATTATTGCCTTTTATTTCTTGCTGGATTGGGATCGTATGTTAGACAGCTTACGCCGTCTAATTCCCCGTCCTTATGAAAAAACAACCTTAACTATTGTGAGTGAATGTCATAGTGTGTTAGGTGCCTTTGTCAAAGGTCAGTTCCTAGTCATGGTTCTGCTGGGCGTAGTCTATGCAGTGGGACTGCAACTGATTGGCCTAGAGATTGGCTTGATCATTGGGATGATTGCCGGATTGTGCAGTATCATTCCGTATCTTGGTTTTGCGGTTGGAATTATTGCCGCAGTCATTGCAACCTTTTTCCAATTTGGAATCGACTGGTGGCAACTGGTATTGGTCGGGATTGTCTTTATGGTCGGGCAGGCCGTCGAAGGCTATATTCTGCAACCGTTCTTGCTAGGTGATAAAATCGGTCTTTCTCCTGTAGCTGTAGTGTTTGCAGTTCTGGCAGGTGCACAACTGGCCGGTTTCTTGGGCATGCTGATTGCCTTACCGGTGGCAGCCGTGATTGTGGTACTGCTGCGGCATATCCGTGAGTATTATGAACATACGCCATTTTATGGTGATCGGGCTGTTATCATACAAGATGCATCTACCGGTTCAATCAATATTGAAACAGCAGACTTAGATGTTGATATTGAAATGAAAAAGCCACAGAAAAAACCGCTGCAAGCAGAGGAGAACTCAAGTAAAATTCACGATCCACATCGTAAAGACTCATAAGGCCAAAAAATCGTATGCGTCAATTGCAGTTAGATATAGAACCTCAGCTCGATGCCCGAATCAGTGATTTTTCAGGGCCGGGTTGGGGGCATGTCATTGATGCTGTCCGTCAATTACATGCAGGCCTGATCAACCAATTTTATGTCTATGGGGGAGCCGGTACAGGTAAAAGTCATTTGTTGTCTGCCATCTGTGACTCTTATCTGGAAGTAGGTAAATCTGCAATTCAGGTATCTTTGCTTGAGCTTTTAGATGCACCGACTGAGGCGATTACTTCTCTAGATCGTTTTGATCTGGTAGCACTTGATGATATCGAAGCGATTAGTGGCGTACCCCATTGGCAACGCGCAGTATTTCACTTGATTAATTATAATAATGAAGGTGGTGGGCAGTTGGTGTTTTCGTCACGTTTTGCACCTATCGAACTCAAACTCGAATTGCCAGATTTACAATCCCGTCTCACGCAGGCGGTCAGTACCCGTGTTCCGAGTGGCAGTTTGTATGCTGATCGCTATGCGCTGGTTTCCTCGGTACTCGATCGTCGTGGGATCCATTTAGACCCTCAAATCTTTGACTATTTACTAAGCCATGGGCCACATCAAACTTCAGTGCTGCTTCAAAGATTAGAGCAGATTATTCAATTGCTTAAAGGGGAAAAATTGAAAGTCAGCAATGCTAATCTGCGGCAGATATATGCCTTGATTGACGAATATCGGTAAAATATAAAAATTCTTGAGTAATTACTCAGTCTATGACACAGTAAGGCAAAATAATTCGCTGTTGCAAGGATTCTGCAACTTTAGAAGAAAAAGAAAGAAATAAAAATTAAGGAGAAGGTTATGCTCAAGAAGAGCATAGGCATAGCTTTGCTATGTATAGCGGGGCAGTCGTATAGTGCAGATATTATTGTAACCACTACAGAAGATATTGAAAAAGATGACAAGGAATGTTCACTTCGAGAAGCTGTTGAGTATGTTAACCGTGGCTTAGCTAAATCAGGTTTTATGGGGTGTGGTGGGGAGAACTCATCCAGTACCATTATTTTAAAAGAAAAAAATACCTATGTGTTGAACCAGCATATCGCGATTAAAAAATCTCTTACCATCCGTGCGGTCGCAGAAAGTGATGGCGAATTCAGTACGGATGAAAAAGCATTAGGCTTGCATAATGCTCATATTCAAATGAAAGGTACTGATAACCTTTTCCGGATTAACAGTACAGATACATTGGTTCAGTTAAATTTGAAAGAACTGGATCTTGAAGGCTGTGGTAAAACCAGTTGTGCTGAACAAGGTGGCCTAATTTATAATAAAGGTCAGCTAATTCTAGAATATAACCGTCTATTTAATGCTGCTGCCAACTTGGGTGGGGCAATTTATAATGCTGGCAAGTTTGGTCAGAACTTAACAAGCCGTGCACAAATTAAAAATAGTCTGATCGAAAATAATAAAGCCCAACGAGGCGGGATCCTGTATAGCGAGCTACCTGCTTTCCTCATTTATCAAAGTGTACTTAAAAATAATCAGACACTGGATAATTCCGCGACCAATATTTATAGCGCGGGACAGTTTGCTGACTCCAGTAAAGATCAAGGTATTAGTGGGGAGGTATTAAGTAGTACGATACTAAAAAATAAGGGTGTATTTATTAATGTCCTGGACGGGATGGGATTGAATAATCTCACCATAGTTGACAATGAAAATACTGCTTTAAATATTCATGCACCGTATGGAAGAGCTTATGTAGCGAATAGTATTATTTTAAGAAATGGTACACAGGATTGCCAAATTATCACTGGTGACAAGTCTGTGTCGCAAAATAATCTGCTGACAGCCTCGTGTGGTGTAGGGGATGCCGTCGCGCCGAACCAGTTCTGGAATGGTACACGACTTTTTGCTGAATCCTCAGATAAAAGTGAAGGTATTTGTCAGACCCTACAAGAAAATAATAATGCCATACTTTGTCCATATAGCGTTCCTAAAGGACAATTTCTCGGTTATATGCGCCCACGAATTTTGTTGAACTATATCCTTGTGAGTGAATCACCGATTGTGAATAGAGGCACAGGATTGAGTTTAGCAAATCCAACGGTAGCATGTGAAGCGGCAGATCAGCGCGGGATCAACCGTTTGATGGATAATCTGTTTTGTGATCGTGGTGCTGTTGAAATCACGATACCAATCTCAGGCAGTCTGGTGGGACAAGATCTGTTAAAGGGTGAAATTGCCAAGTTTTCAATTGAATCTTATCTGGGAGATAGTGATTTAATTCCAAAAGAACAGTGTAATGCCATTGTTGGTCAGAATCCGACGGGGGAGCCTTGGCAAGATGGCTGTTTGAAAGTGGTACAAACCAAAACAGCTTCCAAGGGTAAAACAATCATCGATATTCATGGCAATGTCGTTTATACCCCGGATTCTACCTGGCATGGAGCAGATATTTTCGAACTACAAGTGGTGACCTCATCGACACGGTTTAATAAAAGTAAACCTTATTTGACTATTACTACTCAAATTGTTCAGGAGCCAAAAAATGAAATGGAAGACAAAGCAGTCAAAACTTCAGGCGGCTCATGGGGTGGTGGTGGGCTACTGATTTTACTCGGATTAATAGGTTTACGCCGTGGATTAAAAGATTAAGGAAAAATCATGAAAAATTATAAAAAAGGACTGCTTGCGGCCATGATTTTATCTGCCATGAGTTTGATGGCAGCCGAAGATAAAACGATATATGTAACTACTTTTGCTGATGAAGATGGCGAGAATAATAATGCCTGTTCTTTGCGAGAAGCCATTAAAACTGCAAAACTGGATAAATCTTATGGCGGATGTAATGTAGGACGTACGCTTCGATTGGATGGTTCAGCTGCAGATGTGATTCAGCTTGAAGCAGGCGAGTACAAATTAGATAAAGAGCTGATCGTAGAGTCAGCGCTCAAAATTTATGGGAAAACTCCGCTTAACTATGCTAGTCGTAGTCCGATTACGCTGTTATATCCAACCCGGGAGGCTTTAAAAAGTACTATTTCGGGTCAGGGGAAAACCAGATTATTTAATAGCATGGCCAGTCAATCCAGTCTGGAAATTCATCATCTGATCTTAAAGGATGGTTATGCAGCAATAAATACCTTGGATAAAGGGAATGGCGGTACTTTTTATGTAGCCGGGCCTTTAAGTATTAATACCAGTGAAATAGTAAATTCCCGAGCTGCTGCAGAAGGTGGGGCGATTTATAGTGTAGCAATGAATACGGAAAGGAATATTGTCATTCAGGATTCTTTGATTCAAAAAAATCAGGCGAGTTCATATGGTAGTGTTTTGGCAATGGACTGTCAGGGAAATTTAGGGACAACTCAAACCAATGTGAAAATTAATTCCAGTAGTATTGTTAAAAACGGTTCAGACACTACTAACAGTATTATTGATTTTTGTGGCTATGCCACAGTAGAAATTGTTAACTCTACTATTGCGAAGAATACTGCAAGTACCACAGGACATATTGTGCGTATGACGAATGAAGTTAATCGTCCGCTCAGTAAATTCTCCAGTTTAACTGCATTAAGTAATACTATTGTTGAAAATACAGCCCAATCTACTTTATTTTATGACAATACCGGTTTTAGGTATTTTAATTTCAATATTTTAGCCTTTAACCAAGGCCTGTCTTGTGAATATGCCTTAAATCAGGGAAATCCGACCAAGGCACAACGTGTTGAATTTTCTACAATTCGAAATGCAATTCAAACGACTGGGTCATCACGTTGCGTATTGCCAGAATTAGACGAAGATACTACTTCAAATAATCTTGATGTCTCTAACAATATAATCAGCAGTTTATTAACAAATTATATTGAGCCTGCTATTGATAATCGCTATTTAGGGCTGTATTACCCGCGTGATAATCAGACCGCAACGGATTTGGTAGATATCGGAGTGAGTGGCTGTATTGAACAAGACCAGCGTGGTATTGATCGTGTGATTGGATCCACATTAACATTTGATCCAAGTGCAAAAAATACTTGCGAGATCGGCTCAGTTGAAATCCGACGTTTGACTGCAGCCGATATTACGGACTTGCAAAATAAGAGTTTGGTAGAACTCAATGACTTTTATCAGGAGAATATAGATGATCTCGAAGAAATCATTGCTGATAAAAATACTCCAGAAAATGAGCTTCCTGGTTTAAAGGAAGAATTGAAAAGTTATCAGGATTTGCTTAAATATACCAAGCAATATCAGAAATATCGTGCAATCTATATTAATCCTTTTATCTTGGCTATGCCTCAAGAAACTCTAACCAATGATAAGATTCAAATTAAAGCCTTAAATTCACAAAATTATGAGGTCAGTGTAAAAACTTTAGGTGTTGGTAAGTTAGTTGGTACAGGCAATTCGACCACTGTGGAAGGAAATCCAAATGATCCAAATCTTAAATGTGAGTGGAAACCTGATTTAAACCGGATCATGATGTATCGCACTGATGGTAAGCAGACCAGTTCGGTTGATATGGAGTTCTGTAGTTATACCCTTAAAGACCGGGCTACAGGTGCCAGCAGTGCTGGCCTCTTAAGAGCAGCTTTTAACAACATTGCACCGATTGCAAAAGATGATGAATATCGGCTTAGTCCAGAGAATAATCTTACAGTGACGGTAAATCCGCTTGAAAATGATAGTGATGATGGGGATGGGCCTCTACCATCAGGAAAGTCGGCTTTTTATCAAGATAAAGATGGAAAAGAGATCCCGATTCATATTGTTAAGCTGCCTGCGGGAGTTTCACTGAAGGCAGAGCGACAAGGAGCATGTCCTGATACCTATCAAAATCAGACCTGTTATGGTGGACAGCTGACATTTAGTGTAAAAAATAATTTAAGCCAGGCAAATTACAGCATGGATTATGCGATTTTCGATGCTGATGAAAAAATGTCAGAAAAAGCGATAATCTTGTTACGTAATACAGTTAAAAATACGAATACGTCCTCAAGTGGTGGTGGGGCAATTGGAATGTGGGGGCTACTGGGATTATTAGGACTAGTAGGTTATCGCCGCTTAAGAAAATAAAATATGATTGAAACATCAAAAAAGCCTCCATATGGAGGCTTTTTTATATTAAGTTTTTAATGCGAGTTAGGCTGCTGAGTCACTTGCTGATATTTGAGAATGTATTCTTCGCGAATGGCAAGGCGTTGCTCAGGAGACGCTTTTTGCATACGTGCGCCCAGTTCTTTGCGTTCCTGACTGCTCATCATTTGCCAAGTCTCACGCATTCTTTGTTTTTCCGCATTAGGGAGTTGAGTAAACCAGTCCATACGCTGCTGTAAGCTAACACGTTGTTGTTCGGGGATTTCTTTTAGAGATTGGTAACGTTTAATCAGTGCCAATTGTTCAGAATCAGAAAGACTATCCCAAGTATCAGTTACTTGGGTATTCGCATCTTTGGAAAATAGCCAAAAACGTTCAAATCCTGCAAAGCTGGTTTGCAGAAAACTGAATGCACAAAAAGCAATCACCAATTTTTTAGCTGCCATGTGGAACTTTGTCCTCACCTAAAACCATTAACATTTCTAAATCTTCAAGCATTTGCGGAGACAGTTTTGGGACTGACACCATTTGAGTTTGCGGTTCGTTATGGTCCGAAAGATTCGGTAATACCACAACGCCTGCAATCGCAGCTGCCAAAGCAAAACCTGACATTTTTAGAAATGCAAAGCGTGAGTGTTTTGAATCCTGAATTTCTTCAAGAACATGGTGCATGACAACAGGTTTGTCTTTATGTTGTTGTGCCAGTCCATCAAGTTTGGAAGTTACTTGTTTTAAGAAATCATCTTGATTCATTCGGATGACCCTCCCAGATATGGATTTAAATGTGCTAAAGAGGCACGTAAGCCTTGGATAGCACGGTGATAATGGGTTTTTACACTGCCTTCTGTGCAGTTCATAATTTGTGCGGTGGTATGCGTATCAAATCCTTCCCAGGCTCTGAGCATAAATGCCTGCTGCTGACGCACAGGCAATTTTGCAATCGCTTCCTGGATTTCTTCAGCAGTAACTGCCTGATCGAGAAAGTCCAGCGGCGTTGGTGTTGATTCATCGACGACATCATCAAATTCAATTTCGTCGTCATCGAGACTGACTTTCTTGAAAAATGAAAACATTTGACCACGCCGTGACTCTTTACGACGCCAGTCCTGTAACTTGTTGTTGAGAATGGTATAAAACAGGGGATACCATTCTTCAGTACTTTTTTCTGCATAGGATTTGTGTAAGGAAATGAAGGATTCCTGAACCAGATCCATAGCAATACCATGATGACCTTGAGTTGCACTTTCCATCATCACCAAGGCACGCCCAGTCACATCCTGCATAAAATTCTTCAGACGTGCTTCAGCCGTACTCTTCAGAATACTTACATCGTGTGTTTGCAACTGTTTTGGTGCTAAATCCATAGAGATGGAAAATCCTGTCATTGGACACCCACCATTATTCCCAAGTTCATAATCATATAACGTTGGGAATCCTGGTTTGGTTGACAATTAAGTTTATTATTTTTGTAGTTTAATCTATTTTATACACTGGCAGGGTCGTATTAAAACACTGTAACCTAAATCCTTAATTAGATACGTTGACGTACCATTTCAAAGAAACAGATCGAACCCGCAATGGCGACATTCAGTGATTCCTGACCACCGGGTTGCGGAATGCTCACGGCTTCAGCATGTTGCATCGCATAATTAGACACGCCTTGGCCTTCATTACCCAGAATCCACACGCAAGGTTTACGTAAGTCTTTTGAATACAGGCTTTCAGCACGGTGTGAGCTGGTTACATAGACAGGGATTTGAAATTGCTCAAGAATCTGTTCAAGCTCAATATTTTCAAAGGTTTGTAATGTGAAATGTGCACCCATACCGGCACGTAATACGCGTGGAGACCAGAGCGATGCAGAACCTTTGGTACATACAATCTGTTCAATACCGGCAGCAGCAGCAGAGCGAAGCAGGGTGCCTACATTACCCGGATCCTGTACATTTTCCAGAATCAAAGTATCTGCTTTAAAATCCAATGCATAATTTGCTGTCGGTAGAGTCACTACAGCTAAACAGGCTAAAGATGTTCCTAGGGTGCTTAAATCTTTGTATAAAGATTCGCTTAGAACAAAGACCATACCTGTGTATTTTGCGAGAATTTTCTCGAAATCAGGATGTGAAAGTGCATGTTCAGTGGTGAAAATCGAATCAATTTTACGGTTTTCATGTAGCCAGGCGAGAGACAGATGTGTGCCTTCTAAAACCGTTTGACCTTGTTTTTTACGATAGGTATTTTGTTCGATTAAACCACGTAAGTGTTTAATCTTTGGATTGTCTTTTGAATCAAGAAAAAAAGTTGGCATGGGAGATATAATCCACGGCAGCCGATTCAATATCGACTGCCGCTATAAAAATTAGTTGTGGTAGCTGGTCACAAGATCAACTTCGTTTTTAGAACCAATGATCACTGGCACACGTTGATGTAGATCTGTCGGTTCGATCTCAAGAATACGCACACGACCTGTAGTCGATGCACCGCCAGCCTGTTCCATGAGCATGCTCATTGGGTTGGCTTCGTACAT
Organism: Acinetobacter lwoffii; assembly: GCF_024129685.1. Lineage (GTDB taxonomy): Bacteria > Pseudomonadota > Gammaproteobacteria > Pseudomonadales > Moraxellaceae > Acinetobacter > Acinetobacter lwoffii_X. The sequence goes on from NZ_JAMXXL010000005.1 coordinate 133,024, forward strand.
TAAACGTAGACGGCCTGCTTTAGCCGGATCTTTAAGGTCGTATGGATACATGAAGATACCGCTACGGCAAAGAATACGGTGAATGTCGCCCACCATACAGGCAACCCAACGCATATTGAAGTCTTTTTCACGAGGACCGGTTTTGCCTGCTAACAATTCATCGATATAACGCTGGACTGGTGCTTCCCAATGACGTTGATTCGACGCATTGATCGCATATTCTTTAGTATCTGCAGCTACCTGAATTGCTTCAGAAGTCAGTAGGAATTCTTGAGTCTCAGGGTCATAGGTAAAGAACACTACGCCTGCACCGACGGTCAATGCCAACATGGTCGATGGACCATAAAGCACATAACCTGCAGCTACCTGATGAACACCGGCTTGCATAAAGTCTTCTGCCTGAGTCACGGCATTTTTTGCAGGAAGAATCGAAAAAATGGTACCAACACACATATTGATGTCGATATTGCTTGAACCGTCTAATGGATCGAACAATACCAGAAATTGACCATTTTCTTGTGCAGGGGTGAATTCATCCAGTTCTTCTGAGGCCAAACCACCCACATTTGGATGTTGCTGCAAGGCATCAATCAAATAGTCATTAGAAATGACATCCAGCTTCTTTTGCTCTTCGCCTTGAACGTTTTCATGCTGTGCACTTCCCAATACACCCGCTAAAGCACCTTTTTGCAGTAATTGATCAATGTCTTTGCAAGTGTTTGCAATCGTTTCAATAACTTGTGCAAGTTCAGTTGTGAGATTCCCGCTTTGTTGTTGTAAAAACTGGGATAAAGTGCGGTATGACATAGGGGAAACTCCAAAACTTAAATCGGGAAAAAATGATCAAAACGATATGCGGCTATATTTTAGATGAGAACGTACTAAAAGAAAAATTAAACTGGATTATTTGTATCGATTTTGCCCTTGCAACTCCTGCGGAAAGTGCTATGTTGAAGACAAAGGAAAATTGAGAATAGGAGCACAGATATGACAACATTGAAGTTTGATGCGACTCCAACACCAAGCGAAGGCATTACTTTAGATGATATCTCTGAAGACAAGATGAAAGAAGCCTGGCGGGATTATGAAGCAAAACCAGAGTACAAACAATTCAATAAACATGACCTGATCGAATCGATGCATCCGGCTGAACAGGATCAGCTTCCAAAGTAGACTGATTCTTTAATTGAAGCCAATAAAAAGCACTCATGATTGAGTGCTTTTTATTTGATGAAACCATCATGAATGAAAATTATTTCAACAATGGTGGTACCGCTTCATAATTAATTTCTACACGGCGGTTTTCTTTCCATGCATTTTCATCATGGCCCGCATTGATTGGCATTTCCTTACCATAGCTGACTGCTTCCAATTGACCAGGATTAACACCAGTCGTTACCAGGAAGCTTTCTACTGCTTTGGCACGACGCTCGCCAAGTGCCATGTTGTATTCACGGGTACCGCGTTCATCGGTATGGCCAGTGAGTGCTACACGTGAATTGGCATTGGCCATCAGGAACTGCGCATGGGCTTGCAACGTATTTAGATCTTCATTGCTGAGTTCAGTACTGTCATAGTCAAAATGCACCACGCGTTTTGCCAAGAATGCTTTATTTTCTGCAGTAACGCCTTTTGCAGAAGCGCCTGCCATGTTTTGTGCATTCAGTGCTGCATCTTCACTCAGACCTTGAGTATTCACAGTTGTTGTACCGGTCGTATCTAAACCGCCCGTTTGAACTTCAGCGGCAGGCTTACGGCTCGCACAACCTGTCATGACAACAGCTGCTGCTAAAAGTGGCAAGGCAAATAATTTTACTTTGTTCATCTTCATCTCCATGAAGTTTGATTATGGGGTAAAGGGTTTATCAATATAAAAATCTTATTTTGGTGCCCAAGCCGGTTCACGGACTTCGCCCGTTTCACTTGGCAAATTCATACGGAAGCGGCCATCCAGCGACATGATCGACAAGAGTCCGCGTGCACCTTCACGGGTGGCATAGACCACCATCTGGCCATTTGGCGAGAAGCTTGGCGATTCGTCCAGCGTTGTTGGTGTCAAAATGTTGTTCACACCAGAGGTCATGTCCTGAACCGCAACTCGATAGTTACTGCCGCTTGGGCGATGAACTAATGCAAGTTTTTTACCATCTGTGCTCAGCGTGCCGCGTGCGTTGAATGCACCACGGAAGGTCAGGCGTTTATTGCTACTTGATTCAAGATCATGGCGGTAAATTTGTGGAGAACCCCCACGGTCAGAAGTGAAAATAAAAGATTTTCCATCTGGTGAATAACGTGCTTCAGTATCAATGGCACTGTCATTGGTCATACGTTGTAGCTGACGCGTTTCCAGATTCATCTGGTAGATTTCCGGATTGCCGTGCATAGAAGCAGTAAACAGCATGCTCTTGCCATCTGGAGAGAAGCTCGGCGCACCATTCAAGCCGCGGAAGCTGGCCAGTTTTTCACGTTGTCCGGTCGCCAGATCCTGTACATAAATCGCCGGGCGTTTGGTTTCAAAGGACACATAAGCGATTTTTTTGGCATCTGGTGTCCATGCTGGAGAAAGGATTGGATCACGTGAGGTCAAAATGGTCTTTGGCTGTTCACCATCGGTATCGGCAATCTGCAAGGTATAGCGCTGTTCCGGCGTAGCAGGATTACGCAGCACATAGGCAATACGTCCGCTAAAGTCACCTGGAATGCCGGTCAATGCCTGATAGATGGCATCACTGATCATATGCGCTGCCTGACGGGTGCGTGAGGCTGGAACAGTCAGCAATTCATTTAATAGATATTGTTTTTTTTCGACATCATATAGCTGATACTGGATTTCAAAAGAACCATCGGCTGTGGCCTTGGATGAACCGGTGACCACATAGGGAACACCAGCCGATGCCCAAGCTTCTGCATTCGGATTATTCAATGTCGCTGTTGCAGGCAGGTTTTTTGAAGCACTGGTAAAGCGGCCAGAACGATTCAGGTCATTTTCCACAATAGGATAAATGCTCTGATCCTGACTGAAAGGTACAACGGCAATTTTAGGTGCTGCCTCAGGTGCCTTGGTAATTTCCAGATGCAATTGGGCATAGGACTGGGTTGCCAATACAGGGCTTAAAGCGCTAATGATTGCGAGGCAGAGTAGATGTTTGCGAGTCTTTTCCATCATTCGTTATTTACTCAAATCAACGGATTTATTGTATAGGTGCTTGGGCTACATCATCGCATGGATTTAATAGAATAAAACCATGAATTTATGGCCAAACTGTTATGACACTGTGAAAAGTGAATATTATTTAATCAATTTAAAGTGAAGTTTAGCTTAAAAAATAAAAGCCATCACAACATTATTTATGTGATGGCTCCGTTTTTTATTGCGCAGTAAAGGTTGAAGTAAAGCTTCGTGCTTCTCTGCGTGCATCTGGATCGGATGGCATTGGATAAGGTGCGGCAGCACGGACTGCAGCTTCTACACTGGCTTTCATGTCTGAATCACTTGAATTCACAATAACCGAGACCACACCGCCATTATCATTCAGGGTTACACGTGCAGTGGCACGCTGGCCTGATGATCCGACTGGTGTATCCCATGCACGTTTGATTTTATTTTCAAAATCGCGTTTCGCAGTGGATGCAATCCGTTTTGATTCCGCTTTTTTCTGTGCAGCTTCTTCAGCAGCCTGTTTAGCGGCTGAAGCTTTGGCCTCTGCATCAGCTCTGGCTTTTGCTTCGGCATCTGCTTTGCGCTTGGCGTCTGCATCCGCTTTGGCCTTAGCATCGGCATCTGCCTTGCGTTTGGCATCAGCGTCGGCTTTAGCAGCCGCATCCGCTTTGGCTTTCGCATCAGCATCCGCTTTGCGTTTCGCCGCTGCATCATTTTTAGCCTTAGCCGCCGCGTCTGCTTTGGCTTTAGCCGCTGCATCCGCTTTGGCTTTAGCCGCTGCATCCGCTTTGGCTTTCGCATCAGCATCTGCTTTACGTTTCGCCGCTGCATCATTATTGGCTTTTGCTGCCGCATCTGCCTTTGCTTTAGCAGCAGCTTCAGCCTTACGTTTGGCATCAGCCTCTGCTTTGGCTTTTGTTGCAGCATCCGCTTTTTGCTTGGCAGCTAGGTCAGCTTTTTTCTGTGCTTCCAGTTTGGCTTTTTGAGCAGCATCGGCTTTGCGTTGTGCATTCAGTTCAGCTTGACGTGCAGCTTCGGCTTCCGCCTTTGATTTTTGCGCTGCATCCGCTTTGGCTTTGGCTGCTGCCTGTTTCGCCTGTTCAGCGGCTTCGGCTCGTTTCGCTGCTTCAGCTGCTTGCTGCGCAGCCTTGGCTTGTGCTGCCTCTGCCGCTTTCAGTTCCTGCTGCGCTTTTTGTGTATCGACTTTTGGCGCAGGTGGAGTCACAGGTACAGCAGGGGCTGCAGTTGGAATGACAGGAGCGGGTTCTATACTGGGTTCAGCAGTCTGGGTAATTTCTTCTGCGACATTTTTATGTGCGGTTTCCTCAAATTCAGTTTCTTCGCGAGTCACAGGTTTAAGGTCTTCTGGCTTGATCAGAACGGTTTTAATCTGTTTTGGCGGTTCAGGGGGATTACTCATGCCCAGATAAAGTAAGCCCACCAAAGCCACTGCATGGATACCTAAGGTAAATCCAAGTGCGATGGCTTTTTTCTGAAATGGTGGCTTTTTATAGTCTTTCATACTTTATTCTAATGGCTTGGTCAGTAAACCGACTTGAGAAAGGCCAGCATCCTGCAGGCTGGACATCAAGGCCATAACATCGCCATAAGGACGGGTATTGTGGCCATTGATCACGACATTGAGCACCTTGTTGTCATTTTGCGCCTGGGTTTGAGCATCAACCAGAGTACGCGTCAATTCTTCCAGTGTGACTGGGCCAGTCGCCTGATTTTTATATTCTAGATAATATGAACCATCTTCTTTCAGTGTGACGATGGTCGGGGCATCCTTGGATTCGATCGGCAATCCGTTGGCCTGAGGCAAGTCAACCTTGATGCCACTGGTAATCATCGGAGCGGTGACCATAAAGATCACCAGAAGTACCAGCATGACATCGATATATGGTACGACATTCATGTCACTTTTCAGTGGCTTTTTAATACGCTGAAAGCGTCCTGAACCTTGAATCGCCATTAGTCTTTGTCCTGAGTTACGCCCACAGACTGACGTTGCAATAGCGCCACCATTTCTTCGGCAAATAGCGCACGGTCAGAGTAGACCGTTTCACCTTTGGCCGTGAAGTGGTTAAAGGCCAATACCGCTGGAATGGCTGCGAACAGACCAATCGCCGTTGCAATTAGTGCTTCTGCAATACCGGGTGCGACCGTCGCCAGTGTCACCTGATCAACATCTGCCAGGCCAATAAAGGCGTTCATGATGCCCCAGACTGTACCGAACAGACCGACATAAGGTGCAACCGAACCAATACTTGCCAACGCACCCAGACCTTGTTCCAGATGACCTTGGTCACGGCTTAAACCGACACGTAGAATACGTTCAGTTCCTTCAATCGACTGGGCAGTCGGCGCATGGCGTTTTTTCAGTTTCAGGAACTCGCCCAGACCCTGATAGAAAATATCTTCAAGGCCGGTACGTTTGGAGTTGAGTTGCGCATTGTTATACAGGGTATTCAGTTCAGCACCAGACCAGAAGATTTTCTGGAAATGTTCATCATCGGCCTGGGCTTTTTTATAATTCATATAGAGCCTGGCAATCAGATACCAGCTATATATTGAGGCTAACAGGAGAGAAAGCATCACCAGTTGTACGACAGGGCTTGCTTGTAAAATAAGATCTGAAACTTGAAGAGATGATTCTAACTGAGTCGCCATAGTTGTTACGTGTGCCAATAAATTTTTTTAGTCTTGTTCCAATTCTTTTTGAATTAGTTCGCGGATTTCATCCGGGAGTCGACGTGGTCGCATCTCTGCACTGATACATGCCAACTCAACCTCACCTGATGCAAGCATGATTTCACCACGATAAATATTTTGTTGCAATACAAATGATGAAGCTTTACATGAAATGACACGTGCCGTAACAGTAATTAAATCATCCATCAGGATCGGACGCATGTATTTGACATTAATTTTATGCACCACAAAATTGTAGTCTGTCTGATGCCAGTAATGGCTCACTCCAGCGGCACGTAACCATTCGGTACGGGTACGTTCCATATAGCGAATATGATTGGCGTGATAGACAATGCCACCCGCATCAGTATCTTCAATATAAACGCGGATATTGAATTCAAAGTGATTCGCCATAGTTTTGTTCCATGCAGATTTTCGAAATTTTTGCTTGTTTTTAGATGCAGGAGAGGGATTAGAATTTGCCGGATTCCTGCCAAAAGTCAAGCAATTTAGCGGTTCAAAGTTTAGCATTGTGAGTTTTGAGACCAATGGCACAAGGTGTCAAATCTGGAGAGAAGTCGCCAAGAAGAAGTACTGAGCGCTTAACAGCTCATTTATGAAACAGCAGCAGTTACTAAAATGCGCGAGTCCATGAAGTCGCGCATTTTAGTAATAGAAGATTAGCCTTTATTTTTCTGTTTCCAGTTGGCCTGAACCTGCTCAGCTACTTTTGGATAGTCCAGAATAAAACGGACATGGCTTTCGACCCCGGTTTTCAAGGTCGCATCATCGACAATGAAATTCGGGTTGTGATTCGGTGCGGCTTTTGCCGGATCCTGATCTGCTGGTGTGACACCAACAAAAACGAAGAGCGATGGCATGAGCTGGCCATAATAAGCAAAATCTTCACTGGCGCTGGCATTGTTGTCTAAAACATGCAATTTATCTTCACCATGCACGCTCGCCAAGGTTGGGCGCATCAATTCAGTCAAGGTTTTATCATTGGTGGTCACTGGTGCATAAGGTGCAATTTCGACTTTCACCTTGACGTCATTGGCTGCGGCATTGTGTTCCAGCATTTTTGGCAAGTCTTTTAAAATGCCCTGACGTACATCTTCACTATTGGAGCGAATAGTCCCGACCATATTGACCTGATCTGGAATGACGTTGCCGGTGGTGCCGCCCTGAATGCTGCCAATACTGACCACGCCCATTCCTTTAGTCAAATCGGCTTTACGGCTGATCAGGCTTTGTAAATTGGTGACCATCTGGGCAGAGGCATAAATCGGGTCTTTACCTGCCCAAGGCATGGAGCCATGCACCTGACTGCCATTCACCTGAATACGTAGATGATCGGCACTATTCAAAATCGCACCATCTTTGTAGAAGATATTGCCACTTGGCATGCCTGCCATGACATGCATCCCGAAAATCACTTCAGGTTTTGGATTTTTTAATGCACCGTCGGCAATCATTTTACGTGAGCCAATCTGATCGCCATGAGTGAAGTTATCAATATCTGCACCGCCTTCTTCGGCCGGCTGGAATACAAACACCACTGTCCCCGCAATTTTATCTTTATTGGCGGCCAGCACTTTGGCTGCACCCAATAACATGGCGGTATGTGCATCATGTCCACAGGCATGCATCACATAAGATTCTTTACCTTGATAAATGGCTTTTTGCTTGCTGGCGAAAGGCACCGTTGCAGTTTCTTTAATTGGCAAGGCATCCATATCTGCGCGTAAGGCCATCACGGGGCCGGGTTTTGCACCTTTTAATACGCCGATTACACCGGTTTTGGCATAGCCTTTACGTACTTCAATGCCGTAGGATTTTAATTCTTTTTGGATCAGCTCCGAGGTTTTAAATTCCATATTGCCCAGTTCTGGGTGCTGGTGGATATGTTGGCGTAATTTGATGGTGTGTGCTTCAGCAGCTTGTACAGAATCATCAATCCAGTCGGCCAGGCTGAACTGGCTACAGAAAAGAAGAGGGAGACAAAGGGATATCTGCTTATACATATTCATACTTCGGGAGAACCTTAAGAATTTGAAATGGTTAAAGTGATTCTTTAGGGTGGCATACTGATCTAAATTCGACCAAAACTCTCTAAGTATTTTTTGATACCTTAAAAGTATTCTGGATGTTAATATCTGTTATCAAAGAGCTTTATCTGTTCTTTTACATTGTAAAAATATGTATACAAATTGATTTTTTATATTTATAAGGTATGAAAATTATAAAAATTTTAGGCTAAAAAGAGATAAAAACGATTACATCTATATCAATAATCTGAATGAAGTGAAGATTTTTTAAACATCTTAAGATTATTTTGGCACTTAGATTGCATTCACTCTTCCGTAATATTAGACCTCTTTCATAAATCATTTTTTACTCAGCTCCAAGTTATAAATTCCAGCAATTAGATTGAATCTCAAACCGAGTCTTTTAGCTCTAT